>CAZABF010000052.1:0-5990 GCA_964483495.1 uncultured Candidatus Pelagibacter sp.
TTAAAACAAAAAATTGAATAAACAAGCAAACTTATTGAAATAACAAAACCTAATAAAAGTGAATAATATCCTATATGGCTTGAAATCACTTATTTGTCTCCAAAGCTTCTTTAACTTCTGGTGGCATATAATTTTCATCATGTTTGGCTAATATTTTTTTTGCATCAAAAAAACTACGATCATTTAAATAGCCTTCTGCAACAACTCCTTTTCCTTCTGAAAATAAGTTGGGTATAGCACCAGAATAAGTAACATTTATCTCATTTTTAAAATCAGTTATCACAAAACTAATTTCATTTTGACTTAATTTAATTGTTTCTTCTTTAACCATGCCTCCAACTCTAATTCTTTTTTTATTATCAATTTCAGGTAAATTTTTAATTTCTGTAGGAGAAATAAAGTAAACTACGTTTTCTTCTAATGATTTTAGGATTAAAAAAACAGATAGAGCTACAATTAAAAAAATAAATGATAAAAACAATAACCTTAATTTAACTTTTTTACCATACATGGTTAGTTAAAGTTAAATTTTTGAAACTGAATTACTTGCTAAAATTCCTTTATATGTTTCTTGTGCTCTAACAGCTTGTTTCTTATCAGGAGTTAAAGTCAAATATTTAGCATCAAATTTAATTTTTTCTTTAACAAGCTGAACTTTAATTACTGTGTATAGAACTGCGAAACTAATCAATGTAAATGTAAATGCAGACCAAACATAAATCCCATAACCATTCATTGAAATAATGTCATTAATCATAATCTATCTAGTCCTTTATTTTTAATTTTTATCAGTTCTGTATTATATTTCATCAAAAAAATCAGAAGTGAGAACAGTGCAAATGCCGCAGTCATTAAAGCTAAAGGAAGCATCATAGAATGGTGTATTGAAGTCTTTGTAAATATACTTATTGAAGCTGGCTGATGTAATGTTGACCACCAATCAACTGAATACTTAATAATTGGAACATTTATGGCTCCCAAAATTGCAATCAATGACGTTATTCTATGAGCCTTTTCTCTGCCATCATAAATTCTCCAAGCTAAAATGTAGATAACATAAAATAAAGCTAATATTAACATCGATGTAATCCTTGCATCCCAAGCCCACCAAGTTCCCCAAGTTGGTTTACCCCAAATAGATCCGGTCACCAAAGCAATTATATTAAATACTAAACCGGATGGTGCTAAACTTTTTGTAATTAATATAAAAGATTTGTTTTTAAAAATTAGTATTGCAAATGATAAAATTGCAATGATTGAAAAAGTGCCTAGAGCTATCCAAGCAGATGGTACATGAACATACATTATTCTTACAGAATGACTTTGAATATAATCTTTGGGTGAAATAATTAGCGCTTCGATTAAACCAATAGAAATTATAATTATAAAAACAAATAAAACATATTTTGGAGCTTTAGATGTTATTGAAAAAATCTTATTTGGCTCAAAATTTTTTAGCATTTAAGACTTATATCTATAAAAATTTATTTTGTTGAACAATTTTTGTGATTATTCCGATCAAGAATACTATAGAGGGAGATAAATAAAGGATAAAAAAGTATCCTTGATCAGAATATAATTATTTATAAACTAAAGTTATGTCTAAGTTTTGAGTAAATTGTGTTAGAATATTGTCTATCGATTAATTTGAAGGCTTAAAATAGGCTGAACCCTTTTTACCTGAAAATATCTCATTTATTAGAGGATGTTTTATGGGTTCATCAGAATCATCAGATAATAAGTTTTGCTCCGATACATAAGCTTCATAAGTAATATCATCATTTTCAGCTAGAAGATGATAGAAAGGCTGATTTTTTCTTGGTCTGACATTTTTTGGTATTGATTGATACCACTCTTCTGAATTATTAAATTCAAAATCAACATCATAAATAACACCTCTAAAATCAAAGTGTTTGTGTTTTACAATATCACCAATTGAAAATTTAGCCTTTTGAATACTCACAAGGTTAAATATGGATATTTAAATAAAAAAATCAATAAAAAAATTTAAATGTTTTTTCATTCTGTTAATATGTTTTGGTGAACAAATCATTTATTAAATTTATCACTGATTTTGGGCCTCTATTAGTTTTTTTAACTTTTTATTATAAGAGCGAAAAAAATTTAACTGTGGCAATTCCTCCATTCATAGTTGCAACATTAATAGCTTTAGTTGTTGTTTGGATTTTAGAAAAAAAAATACCAATGGTACCTTTGCTTGGTGGAATATTTATTACTTTATTTGGTGGTCTTACAATATATTTTGATAATCCTGTTTTTATTTATATTAAACCAACAATAATAAATATATTGTTTGGTCTAGCACTCTTATTTGGAAAATTTTTTACAAATGAACCAATTTTAAAAAAAATGCTTGGTAAATCGATGCAACTTACTGATCAGGGCTGGAAAATCCTAAACTTTAGATGGGTATATTTCTTTTTTGGTTTGGCACTATTAAATGAGATTATTTGGCGAACACAATCTGAAGAATTTTGGGTTAATTTTAAAGTTTGGGGAATATTGCCTTTGACACTTATTTTTACAGCTTTTCAAATATCAATAATCAATAAATATAAATTAAATGAATAGAAACTTAAAACTAGTAATAAACAATATTTATTCAGAAGAAAATTCTCAATATTTTTTTGAAAAAGATGAGTTAAAAATTGTATTAGACTTATATGCAAAAATGGTCTCTGGAGGCTCTTGGAAAGATTATGGAATAAATATTTCAAACAAACAGGTAGGCTTCTGTGTGTTTAAAAACGCCACTGAAAACGCGATGTACAAAATTTGTAAAAATTTTAAGCCTATAAATAAAAATTTGAAATATTTGATTACAGACTCTAGAGGCAAAATATTAAAAAACTCTAACGAACTGAAAACTTTACTAAAAAATATTAATTGGAAAAAATTGTAAAACTATCTTCTTTGACCAAAAAGTCTTAACAACATTATAAATAGATTTATAAAGTCTAGGTAAAGAGTTAAAGCTCCCATAACTGCTTTTTTACCCATTAGCTCGCCAGTATCAGAAGCGGCATACATATTCTTAATTTTTTGTGTATCATATGCAGTTAGACCAACAAAAATTAGAACTCCAAGTATTGAAATTACAAAATACATCATTGATGATTTTAAAAATATATTAACTAAAGATGCAATAATTATTCCAATTAGGCCCATCATTAAAAAAGAGCCTAGCTTAGTTAAATCTCTCTTAGTTGTATATCCATAAATGCTCATAGCGCCAAAAGTTGCAGAAGTTATAAAAAATACTCTTGCAACACTAACTCCCGTGTAAACTAATAATATCCATGATAAGGATAAACCCATAAGAGCTGCAAATATCCAAAAGACTGTTTGAGCTTTAGCAGCACTCATTTTATTTATGCCAAAACTCATATAAAAAACTATTCCAAGAGGTGCCAACATTACAATCCACTTTAATCCAGAAAAGAATAGAGCATTTCCAAAACTTGTAAATCCAGCTATAGCTCCACTAGCATCAGTTACTACTGACATTTTGAAAGAAAAAAGAGCTATAATTCCAGTTAGCAATACACCTGTTGCCATGTAATTGTATACTTTTAACATGTAGGCTCTTAAGCCTTCATCCATTACAACAGTTGTTTGTGTAGCTTCTTTTACTTTGTTAAATATATTCTGTTTATTAAATTCCATACCATTTATATAATAGCCTTTTACTATTTATTCAAGATATCATAAAAAACCCTTAAAAAATATTTAATATTTAATGAATTATAGAAAATTAGGTAATACAGATCTTGAAGTTAGTACTATTTGTTTGGGAACAATGACTTGGGGTGAGCAAAATACTCAAGAAGAAGGTTTTGAACAAATGGATCATGCCTTAGAACAAGGAATAAATTTTTTTGATACAGCCGAGATATATGCAGTTCCACCAAAAAAAGAAACATATGGAAAAACAGAAGAAATTATAGGTAATTGGTTTAAAAAAAAGAATAACAGATCTAAGATAATTTTAGCTACAAAAATTTCAGGACCTGGTATTAGTTGGATTAGAGGCGGAGAAAATCAGTACGATAAAAAAAATTTAACAGAAGCCGTAAACCAAAGTCTAAAAAGACTTCAAACTGATTACATAGATTTATATCAATTACATTGGCCAGAAAGAAAAAGTAATTATTTTGGCAGATTGGGTTATGAACATAAAGACGATAGTGAATGGAATGATTTTGAAGATGTTTTAAACTCTTTAAATGAAATAATAAAATCTGGTAAAATTAAATACATAGGTCTTTCTAATGAAACTGCTTGGGGGTTATCAAAATTTTTAGAAATTTCTAAAACAAAAAATTTACCTAGAGTAATGTCTGTCCAAAATCCATATAATCTTTTAAATAGAACATATGAAATTGGTTTAGCAGAAACTTCTGTAAGGGAAAAAAGTGGTCTTCTAGCATATTCTCCCTTGGCCTCAGGTATTATGTCGGGAAAATATAGAAATGGAGCTATGCCTGATGGTTCTAGGATGAAGTTGTTTGGTGATAGATTTCCAAGATATAAAACAAAAAATGCAACTGGGGCTGTTGAAGAATATTATAAAATAGCAATAAAACACAATCTTAATTTAGCTCAAATGTCATTAAAATTTTGTGAATTACAGCCTTTTATGACAAGTATAATTATTGGGGCTACGACAATGGATCAGTTGAAAACTGATATAGAAAGTGTAAATTTAAATTTAAGTGATGAAGTTATTAAAGAAATTAATGAAGTACAAAAAATTTATCCAAATCCATGTCCATAATTAACAAAACAATTATATTTTTTTTTAGTATTTTTATTTTTTCGGTAACCTGTGTGTCTGCTGAAGAATTAAAAAAAATTGGTAAGTCTAAGGACTGGGAAACATTAGTTTTAATTAAAGATAATGAATTAACTTGTTTTGCTCAAACTAAACCTGTTTTGCAATCTCCTAAAACAAATAAAAGAGAAGCAAGACTTTTTGTATCATTTAGACCCAACGATAAAATTACTGATGAAATTAGCACAACATCTGGCTATGAATTTAATTCTCAAAATTCAATATTGGCTACATCAGGAAAAAAGAAATATAAATTTGACATTGCTCAAGATGGCTTTGCCTGGATTTCAAGTAATAAAGTTGAAAAAAAAATGATTAAGGCTATGAAAAAAGGTTCGAGAATAATGGTAACTGCATACAATAAATCTGGCTCTCAAACTATTGATCACTATTCATTATTAGGTTTTACGAAAGCCTATAATACTGCAAAAAAAAGTTGCACACAACTTTAAATGAAATTAAATAAAAAAATTGTGCTCGCTTACTCAGGTGGGTTGGATACTTCAATTATTTTAAAATGGCTTCAAGAAAATTATAAAGCAGAAGTTATTGCTTATACGGCTGATATTGGTCAAGAAATTGATAAAAAAAAATTAGTTAATAATGCAAAAAAACTTGGTGTAAAAAAAATAATAATAAAAGATTTAAAAGATACTTTTGTTAAAGATTATGTTTACCCAATGATAAGAGGGCACGCAATTTATGAAGGTGTTTATTTATTAGGAACTTCTATTGCAAGACCATTAATAGCAAAGGATCAAATTAGAATTGCCAAAAAATTTAAAGCTTATGCTGTTTCACACGGATCTACAGGAAAAGGTAATGACCAGGTAAGGTTTGAGCTTGGCTACCATTATTTTGGACCAAAAATTAAAATTATAGCTCCTTGGAGAATTTGGAAACTTAAATCTAGAACTGATCTAATTAATTATGCGAAAAAACATGAAATACCAATTCCAAAAGATAAAAAAGGTGCTTCACCATTTTCTGTAGATGATAATTTATTTCATACATCAACTGAGGGAAAAGTTTTAGAAAATCCAAAAAATTCAGCTCCTGAATTTATTTTTCAAAGAACAACTTCTCCAGAAAAAGCGCCTAACAAAGCTTCTTTTATAACTATAGGATTTAAAAA
>CAZABF010000053.1:0-5845 GCA_964483495.1 uncultured Candidatus Pelagibacter sp.
GTTTTAAAAGGTAGCAACAAACATTCTTTTCTAGAAATATTTTTTTTGTTAAATACTTTGTTAAAAACTGACCATTCTTTTGGAAAAATGACCTTTTCTTTTTCAAAAAAAGTTTCAGCTATTTTTAATAAATTTTTTACATGTATTATCGATTTGTTTATTGAATTTCTAGATAACAAACTAGCAGAGGCTTGACAGTAAACACAGGATTTGCCCTGATATCCAAAGTCAACAATATTATCTTTAACCACTTTTATACTAATTAGCATTTCATCACCGCAAATTGGATTTTTTAATTTTGAATTATGAGTGTGATTTTTTAAAATTTTATGATTATCAGTATTAGATGCAATTTTTAAAATTTCTAAATCCATTTATACTCTTTAATTAAATAATTAATGTTTTATATTTGTTTTTATGAGCGAAAACAATATTTTAGGTGTTATTTTAGCAGGTGGAAAATCAAAGAGATTTGGTGAAGACAAAAGCAAAGTAAAACTAAATGGAAAAACTTTACTCGAACACACTTTGGATAAAATTAAATCTAAATTTAATACAATTATAATTGTATCAAATAATAAAATTATAAAAGATTATATTACCATAAAAGATTGTATAGATGGTCAGTTTGGTCCTTTGGTTGGAGTTTTATCAGCAATGAAGTGGATAAAAAAAAACAATCATTCTTACAATTGGATTATTACATTTCCTTGTGACACACCTTTTTTTAACATTTCTATAATTGATAAATTTAATAAAGCAGCAAAACTAAACGACAGTTTATTGTATTTTGCTAAGTCAGATAACAAAAGACATAACATTTTTGGTTTATGGTCTTTAAAATTAATTGAAATTCTAGATAAAGATGTAATAGAAAATAATCATAGAAAGGTAGAAAAATGGGCAAATAAAATAGGAGTTAAAACAATAAATGTATCTTATAAGAGAATAGATCCATTTTTTAATATCAACACCAAAGAAGACTTTATGGAAGCTAAAAAAATTTTAATAAAGTATAAAAATGATAGAATATAGAAAAGCTCAAAAAATACTTTTAAATTCAAAAATAAAAATTCAAAACGAAATAATTTTTGCAAAAAATTCTTTAAACCGTGTTACTGCAAAAAATATATTTTCACCAACAAATTATCCTGCTGAGAACAATTCAGCTTTTGATGGATATGCATTAAATTCAAGAGAAACGATTGGATTAAGTAGTAGTAAAAAGAAAAAATTTCGAATTTTAAAAACTATAGCTGCAGGAGACAATCCAAAAATAAAAAATTATAAAAAATATAGCACAGTAGAAATTATGACTGGAGCTTTAATTCCAAAAGAATTTGACACAGTTATACCAGTAGAAAAAATAAATTATTACCCAAATAAAAAAAATCCAAAATTTATAATAGTTGACAATAAAATTAATAAAAATAACCATGTGAGATTTGCTGGCTCTGACTATAGAAAAGCAGAATTAATTATTTCTGAAGGAGAAATTATTAATTCCTCACACATACTAGCATTTAAAAGTCTTGGAGTAGAAAAAATAGTTGTTAAAAAAAAACCTGTAATAGTTTTTTATTCAACAGGAAACGAAATATCAGAAAAAAACAATATTCCAAAATGGAAGGTTAGAAACTCAAATAGTCATTATATAAAATCTTTATCAAATAATTCATTTTTTAAAATTATAGATGGAGGAATTTTGAAAGATAAGGATGATAAAATTTTTAAAAAACTAATTAATTACAATTTTAAATCTAAATGCGACATTGTAATGACTAACGGAGCAGTTTCCGCAGGAAAATTTGATTTTGTGCCTAGAATTATTAATGATTTTCGATTGTCAAACTATTTTAAAGGAGTTTCCATAAGACCTGGAAAACCAATAATGTTCGCAAAATTTAAAAATAAGAACAAATCTTTTTTTGGTTTGCCAGGCAATCCAATGGCAGCAGCTGCATGTTTTAAGTTTTTTGTTTATCCTTATTTAAGATTAATTTTAAATATGAAAAATGAAAAACCATTCAAAGCAATTCTTAAAAGTAAATTTTCAAAGAAAAAAAATTTTACTAAATTTCTGAAAAGCAAGGTTATCATAAATAAAAAAGGAACTATGGAAGTACAGATACTAAAAGGCCAAGAATCATACAAAATTAAATCATTTACTCAAGCAAACGCATGGAGTCTATTTCCTAGTGGAAAAAAGAACTTTAAAAAAGGAGATTCTATTCAGTGTTTTTCACAACTAGGTATAGATTAATTAATAATCATATAGATAAATTTTGTTGAGGAATTTCTTAATAGGTAATAGAAATTCCAAATGGTTAATCTAAAAAATCCAAAATTAGCTATACCAGTTGTTTTAATGGCAGGTATTTTTTGGTCCTTTGGTCCTTATGTAGTCCGTAATATCGATCAAGCAGAGATATTTCCTTGGCAATATTTGTTTACAAGAGGAATGGTGATTTTTATTTTGCTTAATTTTTATCTTTTTCTGGAAGAAGGATTAGATTTTATTAATAATTATAAAAAAATAGGTATTTCAGGTCTATCAGGTGGATGCGGTTTAGCTACTGGTATGATTACATTTATTTGGTCAATAACTAATACAACAGCAGCAGTAACGCTTCTTTGTCTTGCAGCTATGCCTTTCATTACTGCATTGTTAGGTTTTTTATTTTTAAAAGAGAGAATATCCATCAATGTTTGGATCGCAATCGGGATTGCTGCCATAGGAATTGTAATAATGTCATTTGGAAATAATGAAAAGAATAATGTTACTGGACTAGTACTAGGATTAGCATCTGCGGTAGGTTTTGCGGTTTTTTCAGTAAGCTTAAGATGGAAGAAAGAAACTCCAAAATTTACTACAGTCGCATTGGCAGGCTTAATTTGTTTATTAATATCATCCATTGTGATTATTAATAAAGATTTAAGTTTTTTTTCATCAAGCAAAAATGAAGCTTTGTTTGCTCTTCATGGAACAATAGTTTGTCTTGGATTAATATTATATTCAATAGCATCAACAAACATCCCAG
Source organism: uncultured Candidatus Pelagibacter sp. (assembly GCA_964483495.1). Classification (GTDB taxonomy): domain Bacteria; phylum Pseudomonadota; class Alphaproteobacteria; order Pelagibacterales; family Pelagibacteraceae; genus Pelagibacter. The sequence continues at coordinate 3,042 of CAZABF010000053.1, forward strand.
CTGCCGAGTTGGCTTTGCTTTCTTTAACAGAAGTAATTGGTGGAATATTCTGGGTATGGCTTCCATGGCTTGGAATTAATGAAGTTCCATCAACAAACACTATCATTGGTGGTTTTATAATTTCTTTAGCTATATTCTATTATGCTTTGGTAATAAAAAATAATGGAAGATTTATTGCATTAAATTAATTTAATGGAAAAACCAGATTTTTTTGAGTTAAAAAACGGGAACAAGGTAAAACTTCCATTCTCAGATCAAGAATACAAAAATAGATTAAATAAAATTAGAGAAGTCATGTCTAAAAAAAAAATGGATATGGTTATTCTAACTTCAATGCATAATATTGCATATTACACAGGATTTATTTATTGTTCTTTTGGCAGACCTTATGGTTGTGTAATAACTGAAAAAAAAATTGTAACAATTTCAGCCAATATTGACGCTAGTCAACCATGGAGAAGATCAAATTGTGATAATGTAATTTATACAGACTGGAAAAGAGATAATTTTTTAAGGGCAATTGTTTCAATAATAGGAAGAGATGACCCACCAAAAAATATTGGAATAGAAGAGGATCATTTAACCTTAGAAATGATGAGTAAATTTAAATCAATTTTTACCTTTTCAACTTTTAAAGATGTTTCTAGAGACTTAATGCATTTAAGAATGATTAAGTCTAAAGAAGAAATTGAAATCATCAAAAATGGAGCAAGAATAGCTGACTTAGGAGCAGAAGAAATTATTAAACATATAAGACCAGGTGAAACTGAATTAGAAATTGCGATTCAAGGAAGAGATAGAATGGAAAGAGAGATAGCAAAAACTTATCCAGATGCAGAATATATGGATACCTGGGTGTGGTTTCAATCTGGAATAAATACTGACGGCGCTCATAACCCAAAAACAAATAAAAAATTAAAAATTGGAGATATCTTATCTTTAAACACTTTTCCAATGATTTCAGGGTATTACACTGCACTTGAAAGAACTTTATTTGTAGAAACAGCCGATGACGCATCTTTAAAAGCCTGGGAAGCAAATGTAAAAGTTCACAAACGAGGATTAGAATTAATTAAGCCTGGTGTAAAATGTTCTGAAATTTGTACAGAATTAAATGATCTATTTACTGAACTTGGATACATACAATATAGAACATTTGGTTATGGTCACTCTTTTGGCATGTTGTCACATTTTTATGGTAGGGAAGCTGGTCTTGAACTAAGAGAAGATATTGAAACAGTCTTGGAAAAAAATATGGTCATATCAATGGAACCTATGATAATGATACCAGAGGGTAAACCAGGAGCTGGAGGATATAGAGAACACGATATTATAGTTATTAATGAAGACAGCACAGAAAATATTACTAAATTTCCTTTTGGACCTGAAAAAAATATAATTAAAAATTAAATGAACTCAGAAAAAATAATTGTAAATAGCTGGAATGAATGGGATCCATTAAAACATGTAATAGTTGGTAAAGCGGATGGAACATGTATACCAGCACCGGAACCAGCATTAGATGCCAAAGTTCCTGAAGACTCTGATATGAAAGGTCAATTTGGACCAAGAACGAAAGATTCAGTAGATAAAGCAAACCAGCTTCTAGATGATTTTTCGAATATATTAATTAAAAGAGGAATCAAAGTAGACAGGCCTGACCCTATAAATTTCAATCAAAAAACATCGACACCTGATTGGGAAGCCGAAACTATGTTTGGATGTATGCCACCTCGAGATGTTTTGTTAACTGTTGGAAATGAAATTTTAGAAGCAACAATGAGTTATAGATGCAGATGGTTTGAATATTTATGCTATAGACCACTATTAAAACATTATTACAACTCTGATCCAAATATGAAACATGAATCAGCTCCAAAACCTAGATTAACTGATTTAGATTATAGAAAAGATTACTTATTGGATAAAATAGGAATTCAAAAAAGATTAGAATGGACAGATAAAAAATTTTTCGTAACAACTGAAGAAGAGCCCTTATTCGACGCAGCTGACATTCTTAGATTTGGAAAAGATTTGGTTGTTCAACACGGATTCACTACTAACTTAAAAGGGATAGATTGGATAAAGAGACACTATAAAGATCATAGAGTGCATGCTGTAAATTTCCCTGGTGATCCTTATCCTATTCATATTGATGCTACTTTTACACCTATTAAAGAAGGATTAATCATTAACAACCCTCAAAGAAAATTACCAAAAGAACAAAGAAAGCTTTTTGAAGATAATGGTTGGGAAATAGTTGATTCTGCACAGCCAGCTCATAATTCACCTCCTCCACTATGCTATTCTTCAGTTTGGCTTTCTATGAATGTATTAGTTTTAGATCCAAAAACAGTATGTGTAGAAAAAAGTGAAGTTTACCAAGCTGAACAATTAGATAAGCTTGGAATGGAAGTAGTACCAGTGGAGATGAGAGATGCTTATGCTTTTGGTGGTGGACTTCACTGTTGTACTGCAGATGTTTATAGAGAAGGAAAATTAGAAGATTATTTTCCCAAACAATAATTAGCTAGGATTTTCTTTTAAAAATTTAATATATTTTATAACTTCTTCAAATTTTTCATCCTCTATATCTTTATAGCTAGCATTAAATTTACTTTTCACACATATAGCTACATGGGCATACGGGTTTCTGCCTTTAGGATGATTTGGGTGGTCAGGAAGTTGACCTTCGAGATAATCACCAGCTTCCTGTATCATTTTCCACAGTTTACTTGCGTTTTCTTTATTCATAATACTTTTGTACATTTTACTTAATTTAATAAAATTGAAACAAATAAATT
>CAZABF010000054.1:0-5844 GCA_964483495.1 uncultured Candidatus Pelagibacter sp.
TAATTTCTTACATGACCCATATGAATTTTTCCAGATGGATATGGAAACATCTCAAGACAATAAAATTTCTTTTTTGATTTATCTAGTGTTGATTTAAAGTTTTTATTTTTATCCCAATAGTCTTGCCATCTTTTTTCAACAATTTTAAAATTGTATCTATCCACTTTGAAATTAAGAAAGATTAATTATTTTATTTTTTTTAATCAGGTTTACTATATTCGTATTTTCTTTTATTTTTAGCTCTATTTTCTTTTTCATAAACCGCTGCTTTTTTTAATATACTTTTTATTAATTCTGTAACTAAAGTTCCTTTATTTTCAGTAACCCTACAGTCAATTGTACTTTCACAATTTTTTGTAAAAACTTTAACATCAAGAGCATCTGCTCTAACCTCATTCGTTAAAAATCTTACAGAAATTTTAACTGATTGGCCTGATGATTTTCCATCATTATACCAATCTGTTATAATTATTCCTCCACTATAATTTGCAGAAACTAAGGGCATAAAATCTATGGTATCCAAAGTAGCTCTCCATAATTCATTTGAGCTTGCAAAATCAAAAGTACCACCTTTATTTTTATCACTATCAAATAATCTAAATCCTCTTCCTTCTTCGATGTTTTTAGCGACTCTGTCGTCAGCGCTAACTGGAACTTCTCCTGCTTTGGTTTTTTTATATTTTAAAGCTTCACAAGAGCTCAGAATTAGTAATAATAGTAAAAAAGTAATAATTTTAGGAAAATAAGATAATTTAATCATTGATTTTTAAGTGTTATATCGAAATATTTTAAATGACTACACTTAATTTAGATAAAAATACCAAAAAAAGCTACATTTTATAGGGAAAATCAAATGATGTATTTTTGCAACATATTTATAATTTGTTTATAATCTAATAAGATTTTTACACAAACTATAAATGTTTTTGGTAAAAAATACGCTGTTTATAATTAATTATAAAATAAATAGGAGAAAATATGAACAAACTGACTAAATACGGCCTAACAGCCCTAGCAGGTTCTCTAGTTGCTACTTCGGTATCAGCTGGTGAATTAGGTGTTACGGGTTCTTGGTCTTGGTCTTACGACTCTAATGACTCTGATGAGTCTGGTCAACCTATGAGCATGGGTGACAGTGTAACTTTTGCTGGTTCAGGTGAAACAGATCAAGGTTGGACTGCTGGCGTATCGTACGAGTTAGACGGCGGTAACTATGATGACTATAAATTAACATTAGACATGGGTGATAGTGGTAAACTAACATTCGGTGGTGCTTCAGTAGCTGGTGATGGTATTAGCTTAGTGAGCAATATCGTTCCTCATGCTGATACAGCTGTTTACAATATGACAGACGGAACTACTGATTATGGTGTTGCTGATGGTGCTAGTGGAACTAGTAACTTAGGTTACAACATTACAGTTGGAGATGTAAAAGTTTCTGCTGAAATGCAAAAAGGTGCAGGTACTAGCAGAGGTATTGGTATAACATACACTGGTGTTGAGAACTTGACGCTTGCTTATGGTCAAGGTGAAGTTAACCCTGGTCAAGTAAATGGTGGTAATGACGAAACAGTTATGGGTATTAAATATGCTGTAGCTGGTGCAACTCTTGCTTACATGAAAACAGAAGTTGATGTTGGTGGAACTGGTGGTGCTGATGAAGATGCTACTCACATGGGTGTTTCTTTTGCAGTTAACGATGACTTGACAGTATCATATGGTGTTCAAGAAGTTGATATTACTGGTAAAGGTGAAGATGAGAAAAACTCTGGATTTGGTATATCTTATACTATGGGTTCTATGAGTGTTGCAGCTTACGCTGGTAAAACTGAGAATGGTAACGGTGTTTCAACTGCTGATGATGAAGGTAAAGGTATAACTTTATCAATAGCGTTCTAATATAGTTACATTTTAGAAAATTTAACGGCCCCTCAATTTTTTGTGGGGCCGTTTTTTTTTGGACTAAATAAACTTATTCCTGAATATCCATAAATATTTAATAAATTTAATTTATTTAAATTTTTCTTATTTATACCGCCTAAAGCAATTATCTTTTTTTTTGTTAACTTAGTTAAAATCATAAACCTATTAAGCCCAAGATAAGTTTTTTTCTTATTAAAAAGAGATGCTATAAAAATTAAGTCAACTTTTTGAAGTTCCTTTTTTTTGATCTCTTGATAGTTATGAGCAGATCCGATCACAAAAAAATTTTTCTTTTTTGGGTAATTTAAATGTTTTAAATCACTATTAAATGAAGGAAAATAAACACCATCAAGTCCCAATTTAAGTGCTAATTTAACGTTATTAGACAGAAAAAATTTCCTTTTTTTTATTTTGCAATATTTTTTTATTTTAATTATTAAGCTTTTATCTAAATTTTTATTATAATTTCTATAAATAAGGGCTATATTTTTGTTTAATTTATTAATGTTATTTTTGTCAAACTGATTAATAAAATAATATACTCTTGGTAATTTTGTATGCATAAAACTATTGAAAATTTAAATTATATTCAAAATCAAATTAATTCAAAAATATTAAAATTAAATATTAACAATTATAAGCCAAAAATCATTGCAATTTCAAAAACTTTTAAAATTGATCATATATCGCCTTTAATAGAGTATGGACATAGGGATTTTGGAGAAAATAAAGTTCAAGAAGCATTAACAAAATGGACTGAAATAAAAAATATAAATAAAAATATTAAACTCCATATGGTTGGTAAGCTTCAAACAAACAAAGTTAAATTTGTTTTGCCATTGTTTGATTTTATTCATTCATTAGACAATTTAAAGCTAGCAAAAAAGATATCTGAAGAACAAAAAAAATATGAAAATAAGCCAAAAATATTCATTCAAATTAATATTGGTAATGAACCTCAAAAATCAGGACTTGATAAAAATCAAATAGAAGACTTTTATAATGAGTGTATAAATCTTGGTTTGGATATTGTTGGAACGATGTGTTTACCACCAATAAGCAATGAACCAGATATTTATTTTTCAGAAATGAAAAAAATTACTTATATTTTAAACCTTAATGATATGAGCATGGGCATGTCAGAAGACTATCTTAAGGCTGTAGAGTATTCTTCAACATATTTAAGAATTGGATCTAAAATTTTTGGCGCAAGAAGTTAATTTATTAATATTTTTGTATTTTTGTTAACTAATCTGGCAAGAATTAAAAAATCTTTTTTTGAAACAGCAATACATCCTGCAGTTGGTTTATAATTTTTTGTAAGATGAATAAAAATTGCACTACCTTTATTTTTTATGGTTTTTTTATAATTATACTTTACTAAAATAAAGTAATCGTACTTATGGTCATATCTATATAATTTTTCATGTTTAATTTTTTTATTTATTTTAATTTCTTTATTATAAAATTGACTTCTTACATCATTACACCAACCCATATTTTTTTTTATTTTTTTGCAAAGTAATTTGGTTTCTGGCAATTGCACTCTATCTGGTCTCCAATATAATTTTCCAATTTTAAACTTACCTGATGGTGTGTAAAAATCCCCTTCAAACTTATTCTTTCTAATACCCCTTTTTCCTACACTGCATTTAAACTTAAAATCTTCAACAATTAGAGTATCTTTATTTTTTATGTGAATTATCATAGTTTGTATATTTATGAATAAACAAAGCGTTTTAATATTTAAATTACCAGAACTATTTAAGATTTTAAATGAATTAAAAGATCATCTAGATTTTAATATTTATAACTTTACTGAAAAACAAGAACTTTTAAACTTAAATAAAAATAAATATGAAAATTATTTAGTCTTAACAGATATAAAAAATCAAATACAAGACGAAAAATTTCAATTAATTTTAAACAAATTACCAGATTCAGTTTACTCAATTATTGAAAAGATAAATGTAAGTTTATTAAAACAAAAATATTCTGAGCAATCAGATATCCTAATTGGAAAATATTCAGTAGACATTAATTCAAGATCAATTAGAAATAATACAGAAAGCTTAAAATTAACTCAAAGAGAAATTCAAATTATTATTTTTTTAAATAATTCAAAAGAACCTCAAAATATCGAAAATCTTCAAAGGAAAGTTTGGGGACATAATTCTAGTCTTGAGACGCATACTGTTGAAACACATATTTACAGATTAAGAAAAAAAATTAAGGAAATTTTTAATGATGATAATTTTTTACTAAGCAAAAAAGATGGATATACAATTAATTAAAAAAGAATTTGCACAATTCGCAAAATTTTATAAGGAAAAAAATTTAAAGCTAGCATTTTTATGTTTGGGTAAAATTCTTAAAGAAAATCCAAATCAAACTGAAGCAATTTTTTTTTCAGGAATAATTAATGTTCAAAATAAAAATTTTAAAGAAGCTAAAAATTATTTTTTAAAACTAATCAAAATTAAGCCAGATAGTTTAGAAAAAGGCATTGAGGGTTTTTTTAATTTAGGGATGACCAATTATAAATTAAATCTTTTGGATGAAGCAATTGGTAATTTTAATGAAGTTCTGAAATTGGATGATAGTAACAAGGATGCATTAAATAATATTGCTAAAATTTATAAAGATTTAAATAATTTTGAAAAATCAAAAATATATTATGAAAAATGTCTAAATATTGATCCAGAATATAAAAATGCATGTTCAGGTTATGGTGTTTTATTGTTAAAATTGAATCAACATAATAAAGGTTTAAAATATCTTCGAAGTGGATCAGGTTTTGTACGTTTTAATGAAGATAAAGTAGAAATTATATAGAAAAATGAAAAGATTAATTGTCAAAGAAAATCAAACCAACTTTATTGGAGCCTGGAATATAGAAAACAACGAACTTTGTAAAAGTATTATTTCTTTTTTTCAAAATAATTCAAACCTTCATTTTCAAGGTGTGACTGCAGGTGGAAAAAATTTAAACTCTAAAAAGAGAACAGACATATCAATTAGACCTGATTTATTGAAAGAAGAAAAATTTTCACTTTTGAAAGAATATATAAATGAACTTCATAAATGTTATTTAGATTATTTAGAACAATGGCCATTTTTAAAAAGAATGGCATCTAAAATGGATATAGGGCCATTCAATATTGGGGAGTATCTTCCTGGGGGCCATTTTAGTAATGAGCATTCAGAAAGAACATCAATTGGTACACTTCATAGACTTTTTGCTTTTATTACTTATTTAAATGATGTCGAAGACGGTGGTGAAACGAAATTTTCACATTATAATATTTCAATTAAACCTGAAATTGGAAAAACAATAATTTGGCCCGCAGAATGGACACATGCTCATACTGGAGAAATTTTAAATTCTGGTAAAAAATATATTATAACTGGCTGGCTACATTTTCCGCATGATTAATTGTAAATGAAAAAAAAAAGAAATTTTATCGCAAAAGATTTATTTTCTAAAAAATTTAAACCAAGAATAGTTAAACCAAAAAAAGGAAAAGGAAGTTTTAAAAGGAGTAAGAAATAAATTTATAATCTAGCTCCAATTTGTTGGATAACTTTTGAAGACATTTCTGTGCCTTTTTCTAAACTTTCTTTTGTTGATAAATTATTTACATGTCCATGTAAAAAACCAGCAGCAAATAAATCTCCAGCACCAGTTAGATCAACAATTTTAAGATTTTTTTGAATTCCACATTCAACAATTTCATCTCCCTTAATTGCAGTAGCTCCATTTTCTCCTCTAGTAACTACTATCAATTTTCCTAGTTGTTTGGAAAAATTTAATACTTCATTAAAACTTTTAGCATCAATTAATGATGTAATTTCTTGTTCATTTGCAAAAGTTATATCTAATTTGTTTTTTACTAGGTCTAAAAAATGAGGCTTGTGTCT
>CAZABF010000055.1:0-5797 GCA_964483495.1 uncultured Candidatus Pelagibacter sp.
AATGCATAATCGATAGCAATTTCTTCTATAGAAGCATCTCTTCCAGATTTTCCACCGTGACCAGCATTCATTTCAGTTTTTAATAATAATAAATTATTATCAGTTTTATAGTCTCTTAGTTTTGCTGTAAATTTTGCAGGTTCATCAAATAGAACTCTATTATCGCTTAAACTAGTTGTGATTAACATGTGAGGATAATCCATTTTTTTTATGTTGTTATAAGGGGCATATGAGCGAATATATTCAAAATGTTCTTCGTTATCCTTGGCATTTCCAAACTCATCAAACTCTCCAACAGTCAATGGCAAAGAATGATCTAAATTTGTAGTTAATGAATCTACAAAGGGTACTGCCATAATTATTCCTAAAAACAATTCAGGAGCTTGATTAACTGCTACTCCCATCAACAATCCACCAGCAGAACCTCCCATTCCAATTATTTTTTGTTTTGAAGTGTATTTTTTTTCAATTAAATATTTACCAACAGCAATATAGTCTTCAAAGGTATTTTTTTTATTAAGAAGTTTTCCTTCTTTCCACCACTTCATTCCTCTTTCCATTCCACCTCTAATGTGAGCTGTTACCCAAATAATATCTCTATCAATTAGACTTAATCTTGTTGATGAAAATCCTGGAGACATAGAATTGCCGTAAGATCCATATCCATATAATAATAGGTTTGCAGATCCATCTATTTTAGTTTTTTTATGTCTTGTAATAGTTATTGGAACCATTCTTCCATCGTGAGAAGGGCACTCTAGTCTTTCCACAATATAGTCATCAGGGTTATGACCTGAAGGAATTTCTTGTTCTTTTACCAACTTCCTATCTTTAGTTTTCAAATTATATAAGTATGTTCTTCCAGGTGTTTTAGGAGATGAGTAAGACAAATATACTAGATCAGTATTTTTATCTTTTTGAATTAAAGATACGCTTGGAACAATAACTTTTTCATCAGAAAAAATTAATTCTTCTTCTTTATTTGTATTTTTATCTTTTACAAATAATCTACTTAGAGCATTTGATGTTTCTGATCTTATAACCCAGTCGTTTAAAAAAACTAAACCACCTATTAACACTTCATCTTTTGCCGATATATATGTTTCCCAATTCTGATTTGATAAATCTTTACATCTATCAATTTTAAAGTCTTCAGCATTTTCATTTGTGTGATTATAAAAATAACCATTCCAAGAATTTACAGAATAAATAATTCCTTTTTTTCTTTCTATTATTAATTTTGGTTTTGGATTTTCTTCATCAACAGCAAAATAATATTGTTCAGATGTATTATGATCAGATGTGGAAATAAAAAAATATTTTTCATCGCTACTTAAACCAATACCTACAGTAAATGCTTCACTTTTTTCTTCAAAAACTAATTCATCATCTTTGACAGAAGTTCCTAATTTATGTCTATAAATTGATCTTGGTCTATGAAATTTATCTAATTTTGAATAAAAAATATATTTATCATCTAAACTAAAAGTTATTCCTCCTCCAGTTTCTTCTATTTTTTCAGTTATTAATTTGTTTGAAGAAATATCTCTAATATAAATGGTGTAGTATTCCGATCCTTTTAAATCTAAAGAATAACCTAAATATTTGTCATTATAACTGACATCTAGGTCTCCAACACCAAAGTACTCTGTATTTAATTTTTCTTTTTCTTGATCTCCATTCCAGATTTCTTCTTCTATATCTGTTCCAATCTTTTTTCTTAATTTAATGGGATAGTTTCCTTCTTTAGTAGTTTTTACCCAATATTCATATTGTACATCTTTGTAAGGAAGAGATTCATCATCTAATTTTATTCTTCCTTTTATCTCATCAAATAATTTTTTTTGTATATCTTTTGTATTTTTTAAATGATGCTCAGTATAAGCATTTTCTTTTTCTAAATAATTTCTAACTTCTGGTATTAATTTTGAGCTATCTTTTAAAACTTCAAGTATATTTGATTGATGCACCCAGCTATAATTGTCTTCCCAATTTACATTGTGACAAGATTTTAATTCTGGTTTTTTTTCTAATTGTGGTATTTTCATAAAAAACTTTGATATATGAACATTATAATTTATGCACTTGTTATTTTAGTCGTTAGTTATATTTTGCTAAGGCTAATTGCAAGTGCTTCAGCAAAAAAAATTTCAAAAACTGTACGTTTTGTTATTTTTATAATCTCTATATTATTAGCTTTATTGTTTGCTTTTGGAGGAAGATTTTTATTTTCTCTTCCTTTGATTCTTTTAAGTCTTGGAATAATAAAACTTAAAGGTTTAACTTTATATCAATTAATAGGATTATTTAGATTAATTCAAACATTGAGAAACTCTGGAAGATTTTCTTTCAATAAAAATAGTAATTATTCCAATTCATCAACTTTGTCTGTTGAAGAAGCTTACAAAATATTGAATTTAGATAGAAATAATAAAATTACAAAAGAAGATGTTCAAAAAGCTCACTTAAAAATTCAAAAAAAAATTCATCCAGATATTTCTCCAGAAACTTCCCGTTTGTCTGCTATTGTTAATGAAGCAAAAGAAGTTGTGTTAAAAGACTTAAGTTAAGTTACAATTTCTTTAAATATTTTAAATATTTTTTCAGGATTTATTCTTTCCTTGCCTAGAGTGTTATGGGTAACTGTTTCTTCTCCGTCTGGAATTATGGGATACATATTAGGACTATAACTTCCATACATTAAAGGAGTATCAGATAGAAGTACAATTGTAGGAATGTCCAAAGCTGCTGACAAATGACTAAAACTAGAGTCGTTGCATATTGCTACTGTGCAATTTTTAATTATTGGGAGAGTTTCTTTAATTTTGATTTTATCTAAAGACACACACCTCTCTTTAAACTCAGAATTTAAAATTTCATTTAAAATAATTTGTTCTTCTTCATTTGTACCAGTAGCTAAAAAGAATTTACAATTATGCTCTTTAGTAGACATTTTCATGAAGTTTAAGAATTTATAAGTAGGTATTCTCTTAGTTGGTCCGGATCCTCCAATGCCTAACAGTATATTAGTTTGGTTAGAGTTTATGGTGTATTTATTCTTTGCATTTTCTATTAGAGAATTTTCTAATTCAATTACAGGATTACTATCAATATCCATATCTAATTCTTTTTTTATAAAATTTTGAGCAGTTTTAATTAAGTGTTGTTGTTTTTTCTGAAACAATGGGTACTGAAATATTTCTTTTATACCTGCTATTTTACATATTAAACGAAATCTCAAAGATGAATTAAATATAAAAACTTTTTCAAAGTTATATTTTTTTAGTTCTCTGGCAAGATTGAATGAACCAATTATTCCGTCGTGGTGACTATTATTATTATTTCTTTCAAGTATTAAAATTTTTTCTATGTGTTTATTTTTTTCTAGATATTCTAAAGCTTTAGAATTTTCTTTAACCAAAATACTTACTGGAGAATTAAATTTTTTTGATATTGCTTTAATAAATGGTAAAAAAATTACCATATCTCCAATACCCATTCTATTTTGTATTGCTAATATTTTCATTTTAGTACTTTATAATCTTTACTATATTTTTTTTTTATATAAATTTTATTTATGAGTAAAATTAAAGGCATTTATGCGGCCACATTATCAATATTAAATGAGGATTTATCACTAAATGTTCAAAAAACAGTTTTTCATGCTGAAAGCATAATAAAACAAGGTTGTCATGGAGTTGCATTTTTTGGAAGTACTGGACAGGCTCAATTGATCCCAGTTAGTGAAAAAATTAATTTATTAAATTCAATTTCAACCAATAAGAATAAAGATAAGTTTATAATTGGAACAGGATTAAATTCATTAGCTGAAACTATAAACTTAATGAAAGTAGCTACATCATTAAATTTCAAGAAATTTTTAATAATGCCTCCTGCATATTATAATTACGGAGATAAAGAAGTAATTAGCTTTTATACAAAAATTGTAGAAGAAGTGCCAGATGCAGAGATTATTTTATATAATTTTGAAAAATTGAGTGGTTACAAGTTTAGTATAAATTGTGTAGAGGAATTAGCTAAAAAATTTCCCAAACAAATAGTTGGGGTTAAAGATAGTTCATATAATTTATTTGAAAATTTAAAAATAGATAATTTTTCAGTTTTACCCGGTTCTGAAAATAAATTGCTTAAAGGACTTCAATTAGGATGTGACGGTATAATAACAGCAACGTGCAATATAACCGCAACTTTAACAAGAAAAGTTTATGATGATTTTATTCAAAACAAAGATCAAAGTGCAAATGAAAAACTTTGTAAAGTTAGAACTATTTTTGATAGATATAATTTAATATCAGCAATTCACTCTTTAATGGCGCAAATAGATAAATCATATAACAATATTTTGCCCCCATTGAGTATTCTTGATAATAAAGACTGTCAAAAATTAATTGAAGATTTAAAAAAAATAGACTTTAATTATAAAAATTAAAAAATAACTTAAATGTATTTATCAAATTTTTTAAATAGATTAATTAAAGATGATGGATTTGAATTAATAGATGCAAATTCAAAATCATACTTAATTGGTAAGCCAAAAAAAGAAAACCCTATAAGATTCAAGATTTTAGATAAGACACTACATTGGAAACTTTTAATAAATCCTGATTTGTATTTGGGTGAAGGTTACACGGATGGATCAATTGTAATTGAAAATGGAACATTGACTGAATTTTTAGATATTGCTATTAAAAATATTGGAAGGGATTCTGCAAATTCAATAACTAATGCTTTAGATAAATTTAGGAGAATTTACAGATATATAACAAATTTTAATTTAATTGGAAAATCAAAACAAAATGTTGCTCATCATTACGATCTCTCTAATAAATTTTATGATTTGTTTTTAGATGAAAAAAGACAATACTCATGTGCTTATTTTAAAAATGAAGACGATACCCTGGAAGTGGCACAAAATAACAAGATAGATCATATAATTAAAAAATTAAATCTTAAATCTAATCATAAAGTTTTAGACGTAGGGTGTGGATGGGGGACCCTTGCTCTTGATATAGCAAAAAAAACTCAATGTGAAGTTGTCGGAATCACTTTATCTAAAAATCAATTAGAATATGCACAGCAAAAAGCTAGAGAAATGAATTTAGAGAACCAAGTAGAGTTTAGACTTGAAGATTATAGACAACTTAGTGAAAAATTTGATCGTGTTGTTAGCGTAGGTATGTTTGAACATGTGGGAAGAAAATTTTACAGTAAGTATTTTAATAAAGTTTTTGATTTTTTAAACGAAGATGGTGTTGCATTGATTCATACAATTGGATCAATAAATCCTCCAAGAGGACCTCAACCATGGATTACAAAATATATATTCCCCGGAGGTTATACTCCAAGTCTAAGTGAAGTTTCTTTGCCTATTGAAAAATCTGGTTTAATTATCTCAGATCTAGAAGTTTTAAGAGCTCATTATGCACATACAATAAGAAACTGGAAAGATAGATTTATGAGCAAAAAAGAGCAAGTTTTAGAAATGTTTGATGAAAAATTTTTTAGAATGTGGGAATTTTACTTGGTAGGTTGCGAAATGTCCTTTAAATGGAGCGATCAGGTTGTATTTCAATTCCAATTAACAAGAAAACTTAAAGCAACTCCCATAACAAGAGACTATATTTATTAATTGTTTATTGATAAATCGTAAACAATCCAAATGAAAAAAAAGAAAAAAAATAAAAAAAGAATTAAGAAAGTTAAAAAAAAATTTAAAAAAAGAGTAACAATAAAAAAATCAACTAAAATAAGGTTTAAAAAAAAAATAAAGAAAAGA
>CAZABF010000056.1:0-5734 GCA_964483495.1 uncultured Candidatus Pelagibacter sp.
ATTTTTCAAAAAGAAATTAGCCCAAAATATTACGACTCAGTCGCATTAAGAGGGAGCATTAAAGATTTTGAAAGCCCTGATATTTCATTATATTTAGGTTCCAAATTTCATTTTGTCATATATCCAGTTAACCAAAATAAAGAATTTAATTTCATATCAATAATTAGAAAAAGTCTAAAAAAAGAACAAATAGTTGATAAGAATTATTTTAATAATTATAAATTTTTGCAGTGCCTAGTTAATGAAATATCTTCAAAAACATCATTTAATTTAAAGGATAAAATTAAAAATATTAAATCATTCCCAATTTTTATTAGTAATAAATTTATAAAACCTGAAAAAAGAAATATTTTTTTTGTTGGAGATGCGTTGTATGCATTTCCACCTTCATTTGCTCAAGGAGCATCTCAATCTATAGAGGCTTCCAAAGAAGCTTACGAAGAAATAGAAAATAATACTTATTCTTATTATCAAAAAAGATATAAAAAGATAAAGACAATTAATTCCAGATCGATCATTAATTATTTTACTTTCCATTTATCAAATTCACTAACAACTTCAATTAGAAATCTTGCTTTAAAATATTTGACTAAAAATAAAAGATTTTTGGAAAATTATTTAGGAAAAATTTATAAAAATTAATTCTTTGGTCTTAATCTTTCTCTTAATTCATCAATAGGTTTAAGAGTGTTGCCTGATTGATAATGCCAGTAAGTCCATCCATTACAACTTTCTGCACCTAGTATTTTTGCAGCTACTTTATGTATAGAACCTTCAGATTTTTGATACTTGATACTCCCATCAATCATTATTTTAGCATTTACTTTTTTCTTTTGATCATAAATTTCGGTACCAGGCTTAATTACACCAAGTTCTACTAATGACCCAAATGGAATTCTTGGTTTGGATCTATTATTTTGAATTGCATCTAAATATTCATCTTTAATTATTTTGGAATTTTTTATTCTTTTGTAAGCAGCTTCAAAATATAGTTTTTCCTTTTCAATACCACAAAAGTTTCTACCAAGTTTTTTGGCAACAACCGCAGTTGTTCCAGACCCCAAAAAAGGATCTAAAATAAAATCATTTTTGTTTGTAGATGCCAATATTATTCTATGAAGCAAAGCTTCAGGTTTTTGAGTAGAATGAACTTTTTGACCTTGTTGTTTTAATCTTTCATTTCCATTGCAAATTGGTAAGTTCCAAGTAGACCTCATTTGTAAATCATCATTAAAACATTTTAATGACTGATAATTAAAAGTGTATTTTGAATTTTTATCTTTAGAAGCCCAGATTAATGTTTCGTGAGCATTAGTAAATCTTGTTCCTCTGAAATTTGGCATTGGATTATTTTTGTTCCAAATTACATCGTTAAGAATCCAAAATCCTAAATCTTGTATTTTTGCACCAACTCTAAAAATATTATGATAGCTTCCAATTACCCAAATACTCCCATTTTTTTTTAACAATCTTTTACATTCCAGAAGCCAGTCATTGGTAAACTCATCATAAGTTTTAAAACTTTCAAACTGATCCCATTTATCATTTACCGCATTTACTTTTGATCTATCCGGTCTAATTAATTTATTTCTTAACTGTAAATTATATGGAGGATCGGCAAAAATTAGATCAAAACTTTCGTTAGGAATTTTTTTTAATTCTTTAAGGCTATCACCATTGATAATTTTATTTTTTAAAGTTGAGTTAATCATTTTATAAAAAACAATTAGACTCGAGCCGAGAGTCACCGTCAACCTGCGATTGTATTAATTTGAGTCCAATTGTGATCTGATTTATTTGAGACTCAATATGTTGTGTATTGGTTGAAATGTTTTGCGGTGATATTTAGTTATCCCAAATTTTTTAATTGCTGATAAGTGATCTTTGGTTCCGTAACCAGCATTTTTATTCCAAGAATACTTAATATATTTTTTTGACATTTTTGTAATCAAGCGATCTCTTGAAACTTTAGCAATTATTGATGCAGCAGATATTTCAGGTATTTTTTCATCTCCTTTGATAACATATTTTAAATTATAATTTTTTATTTTTGGAACTTTATTTCCATCTATTAATACTTGTTTAGGTTTTATTTTTAATTTTATTATTGCTCTTTTCATTGCTAACAGACTTGCATTTAAAATATTTAATTTTTCTATTTCTTTTAATGAAGCAGAACCAATTGACCAATGAGAGTTTTTTTTTATATGTTTTTCTAAAATTTCTCGATTTCTTTTTGTTAGCTTCTTAGAATCTTTAAGTTTTTTTTTGTTTAATTTTTTTTTTAAAATAACTGCTGCAGCATATACTGGACCAACTAAACTTCCTCTGCCCACTTCATCAACTCCAGCAATAAAACTTTTCATATTAAACTTTCAATTTTAGTTCATCTATTTTTTTTCTTATTTCTTTTAAATCAGCCCATGAATATTTTTTTTGATCTGCTTGTCTAAGTAAATAAGCAGGATGAAAAGTTATCATTACAATATAAGTTTTGTTATTTATAATTACTTCTTTCCAAACACCTCTTTCTTTTGTTATTTTAATTTTTGATCCAAACAAAGCTTCCATGGCTGTACTACCCATAAGTATTAATATTTTTGGATCTATAATTAATATGTGTTCTCTCAAAAATTCTGAGTATCTATTTATTTCAGCTGGTTCTGGCTTTCTATTATTTGGAGGTCTGTAGTTAACAACATTTGTTATGTAAACATTCTCTCTCTTTATATTTATTGCAGCAAGCATTTTATTAAGTAGTTGACCAGCATCACCTACAAAAGGTTTTCCAAGCTCATCTTCTTTTTGACCCGGTCCTTCACCAACTATCATAATTGGACTCATAGAATTGCCATCACTAAATACAATTTGTTTTGCATTATTTTTTAAATCACAATTGTAGATATTATTAATTTTTGTTTTAAGATTATTTAGTTTGGAATTGATATTTTCAATTGTAGGTTTATTTTTAAATCGATTTATAGGCTTACCTTCGAAAATATAATCAATTTCAAAAGAATTTATTAATTCTTGGTCTACAATGTCATTTTGATTTTTGTCTTTTACAATCATAGAATAGCAAAGTGATAAAAAAATTAAAATTAATCTTATTTATTGTTTTTTTTATATATCAAACTTCTGCCTTTTCTAAAACTACAGATGAGAACGATTTCAACCCCAAGTACCTATCAAACTATCTTTCAGCAATAATTTCTCAAAATAATCAGGAAAGTGACGTTGCTATAAAACATTTTAATTCATCAAAAATTTTAATTAATAAGCATGAAAAATATTTAAAAAAATATGTGATAACTCTTACGGTTAACGGTAAAGTTCAAAAATCAATAAATATAATTAAACAAAATAAAGACCAAAATAATTCAAATTTCTTTGAAGCAAAATTATTGCTTTTAATTGATAACTTTAAAAAAAAAGAATTTGACAAAAATATTAAATTATTAAATGAATTACAAAGCTACAGAGATTATGACAACTTTCGGTATATTATTTATGAAGTTTTAAAGAGTTATAATGATTTATTTTTAACAAGAGAACTAAATTTAAATAAGAAAAATTTTGGCAAATTGTCATCAATTAATGAGGCATTTCAATACTGTTATCTAAATCAACCAGAGACAAACTTAAAATTTATAAATTTAATTAATTCTAGTGATGGGGATTACACAAGATATTTGTTTTTTTATTTGAGGAATTTAATAAAAGAAAAAGATTTTAAAAATGTGCTTGAAACATCTACAACAATTAATGTTCTAGATAGTAATTTATTAATTCAGCAAGCTAAACAATGGATTGATAATTCGAACTTTAATAAATTTGAAGATTTTTTTTCTTGTGAGAATGAAGCAGATATTCTTGCAGAATTTTTCTTTTTAATTTCTAATTTTTTAGCTGTGGATGAAGATTTTCAAAAATCAAACTTCTATTCGAATATATCAAACTATTTAAACCCAAAATTTTATTTTAATTTGACACATTTAATTTCAAATTATTCTGAAATCAGAAATTATGAAAAAATGAGAAATCTTCTTGAAAATTTTAATAAAGAAGATGAAGTTTATAATTGGTATAAATTAAAAAAAATATCTCAAATTATTTATAGTGAACAAAACTCAAAACAATCTCTAAATTATATTGAAACAAAATTTAATGAATACTCAAATCCATCTATAAAAATAATTTATGATATGGCCAATATTTATAAAAGAAATAAAGAATTTGAAAAATCTATAAAATACTATTCTTCATTGTTAAAAAAATTAAACGAAAATTCAGATGAATATGCCGATGTTTTACACAAGAGAGGTACGTGCTATGAAAGAGTAGGGGACGATAAAAATTCAGATAAAGATTTACTTAAATCTTTATCAATAAAACCAGATGATCCATATGTCCTAAACTATCTCGGATATAGTTGGTTGGAGAGAAATTATAATATTCAAGAGGCAATTAGCATGCTGGATAATGCATATAATCAAAAAAAAAATGATCCATTCATAATTGATTCTGTTGGATGGGGATATTATCTAATTGGTGATTTTGTAAATGCTGAAAATTTTTTAAGAAAAGCCATTCAGCTCATGCCTAAAGACCCCATAGTTAATGATCATTATGGAGATGTTCTTTGGAAGTTAAATAGAAAAATCCAAGCCAAATATTATTGGCAAAGTGCTTTAAATTCCAAAGACTCAGAAAACGAAATGAAAACAAATATTTCCAAAAAATTACTTAAAGGATTAGACGAAAGTTAGATAATGAATTCTAAAATAATTAAATCGTATGCAAAAATTAATTTGTCATTGGGAGTTACTGGAAGATTAAAATCTGGATATCACAAAATAGAAAGTTTAATTTCATTCTTAAATCTGCATGATGAAATTAAAATAAAAAAAATTACCGGTAGAAAGCATAAAATTCAATTTTTTGGAAAATTTTCAAAAGGGATAAAAAAAAAAAATACCATCTCTGATTTGTTAAAAGTTTTGGATAGAAAAAATATATTAAATAATCAAAAATATTTGATTAAAGTAAAAAAAAATATACCTCAAAAAGCAGGTCTTGGCGGCGGATCAATGAATGCTTCTGCAATTATAAGATTTTTTATTTTTAAAAAAACTTTAAATTTTTCAAAAAAAAATCTTATAAGATTAACTAAGCAAATTGGCTCAGATGTTCAATTGGGTATAAATAATGAAAATAAAATTTTGTATTCAAATGGCAAACTAGTTACATCAATAAAGAAAATAGGGCTTTTTGTTATTATAATTAAACCAAAGTTTGGGTGTTCGACTAAGGAAATTTATAGAAACCTACGAAGCTATTCATCAAGAAAATTAACAACAGATAACAAGGATCATTTTAATTTCATAAATATTTTAAAATTACAAAATGATTTAGAAAAAGTAGTTTTTAAATATTATCCCAAATTAAAAGAAGTAAAATCATTTATGGAAGTTTTGCCAAATATACAGTTTGTTCGTATGACAGGATCAGGCTCTTCTTTAGTTGGGTACTTCTTATCAAAAAATTCAGCAATAAATGGTGCAAAATTATTTAAAAAAAAATATAAAAATTATTGGTGTATTACATCTAAAACTATATAAAGTTTTTTTTTTGTGTTATACGAAAATAACTTTGGGGCTTAGCCAAGTGGTAAGGCAGCGGTTTTTGGTACCGTCATCCTAGGTTCGAATCCTAGAGCCCCAGCCAAATATGA
>CAZABF010000057.1:0-5719 GCA_964483495.1 uncultured Candidatus Pelagibacter sp.
AAACTTTAAAACAAACCATCGGTTTAAGAATAAGTAAAAAAGCTGAAAAACTTGGAACTGATAAAGCAGAAGTTGGAGTGGTTGCTTACTCTATAAGAGATTAGTTTCACCGAATAATTAATGAATTAAAGGCCTCTTTTTTGAGGCCTTTTTTTATTCATTTTCTGTCCATAATTTTTTGTAATCTATAAACGGTGACAAACCATAGCTGGAATTAACATTTGTAAAATGAACAGATAAGCTTTTCAATGGAGATACACAAATTTCGCTTTTATAAATCTCATTTATATATTTTTCGAACGGATCATGTCTATCTAGACAAGTTTTATAAAAATTATCCCAATATTTTTCTAAAAATTTTTTACTTGTCATAAATGTGCATAAAGTCTCAGAAACTGTACGCCAGTGCCTTTTATTACCAATTAAAACATTAGTTTTTTCATTGTTCATATACAAATAGGGATAATCTGCAGGACACATAAAAATATCTTTATTTATTTGAGAAGATATTCTCTCATAAGAAGCTATCATTTCTTCCATCATTGGTTCAAAATGAAGATAATCATCTTCAACGAAAAAAACTAAATCATCAGTGTTCTCTTTTGCAGATTCATAACAACAAAGCAAGCTAGCAAGATTTGAATAAGTTTGTTCATTTTTTTGCTCTTTAATTATTTTTTTATACTTTTCATGATCAACTTTTTTGAAAACAATATTTAGATTATTTTTACTAATTAAATTTTTAATTTTGCTTAAATTAGACTCATTAGTATTATCATCAATAATTATTATTTTAATTTTAATATTTGAATATTTTTCTTTGCAAAAATTAATAGATTTTAAAAGTGATTTTAATGATCTTAAAGTGTATTCAATTTTAGACAGTTCAAACAATCTTTTTTTGTTTTGATCCCAAATTTCAATGTTGCTGTTTGTTCTAAATAAAACCAATATAGATTCAACTTTTCTTGAAATCTTAACTTCACCCAAAGGAAGAACAATAGATTTATCATTTAACATTGACAAATCTTTGTTAAGTTCTTTGTCAAGAGTTGGAGATGTAAAATTATTTTGGTCAATTATTTCATAACCCATAATTTTTGAAATCTTAATAAATAATTTTTTTATGATGTTTTTTTTCATTATATTGTTTATTATATTTTATTTACAATATTATGAGCATTAAATCACCACAAACCCTTGTTACTAATGCTTTAAAAGTAGTAAAAACTATTTCTTCTGAAGAAGCATTAAAATTGGCTAACGAAAATAAATGCAATTTAATTGATATTAGAGATGAAGTAGAGCTTCAAAAATTAGGCAGAATTGAAAATTCTTTTCATATATCTAGAGGTTTGTTGGAATTTTCGATACATCCTGAAAGTCTTTTTGTTCAAAACAATCAATTAGATTTAAGCAAGGAGACTGTATTATTCTGTGCTGCTGGTGGAAGATCTGCATTAGCCGCAAAGACACTTATGGAAATGGGTTTTGACAATGTATCTCATGTAGAAGGTGGTTTTGGATTAATGAAACAAAAGGGTTTCAAAATTAAAACTTAATCATAAAGACTTATTCTTTTCGCATAGAAAATTCTTGTTAACCAATAAACAAAAATTCCAAGAGGCCCTGTGAAATAAGTTATAACCAATGGGAAAAATATAAGAATTTTAGACATGGAAAATTTTCTACTATCACTCACTATCCAAGATCCGCAAAATAAATTAATTGCAAGAAAGTGTGTCCAAAAAATTATTAAAAAACTTTTATCAGCAAACAATTCATTTAATGAATCTAAGCCTAAATACAAATTAAAATTATCTATGAAATTGTATTCGGAAATATAAAAATAATAAATCAAATATAGGTAAATTGTGCTTAGTATAAAAATTGGAAAAATTGAACTTACAAAAACGCTACAAACTTTTGAATTTGGAAAAAAAATTAATATAAACCAGAATGGGATTATACCTATATTCAACCATAAATAGATCATATCAATTGTAAAGAAAGTAGAAATTTGTTCGGTCATAAGTAAATGTATTATATTACAACAATTAATGATTCCTATTAAAAATAAAAAAAAAAATTTAGAAGCTACCGTTGAAGAAATGCGTAATTTTTCTTTTGCTTATATTGAAAAGTACGCGCCATCTAAACAACAATTAAAGACTTATTTGTTAAAAAAGTATCTAAAAGCAAAAATAACAAGTGTAAATAAATCAAATATTGCTGACCTTATTAATGTTGTGCTCGAAGATTTAGAAAAAACAAAATTTATAAATGATAAATTTTATTCAAATTCAAAAGCTAAAAGTTTAATTCAAAGAGGCAGCTCCATTAACAAAATTAGAAATTATTTATTATCTAAAGGAATTAATGACAAATATGTCACAAAAACTTTAGATGAAATTAAAGCTAATAATGAAGATCAAGATTTTTTTTCAGCTATAAAACTGTGCAAAAAGAAAAGAATAGGCCCTGCTAGAAGCGAAAATAATAGACCTTTGTTTTACAAAAAAGATATAGGAATTTTAGCAAGATCAGGATTTGATTTTGAAACATCTAAAAGAGTTATGGATTTAGAAAAAAATGAATATTTAAAAATAATAAATTTACTTTGATTTTTTTTTATTTTTTTCATGTAGATAATATTTAATTTTATTTCTAATGTAATTTTTCACAAAAACAAAAACCAGAAGACCAAAAATTGATATTGATACAATGATTATTAGTATTATTCTTAGCTGTTCACTCATTAAAGTAATGAAGATCTTTTTAAAATTAAACTTGAGTTTTTGAAATCTTTCTTTCCATATAAAATTTCTTTGTTTTCAAAATCTGTAATTATGCCCCCAGCATTTTTAAGTATAGCGTGACCAGCTGCAATATCCCATTCGCAAGCTCTAGGTTCTGCTACATATAAATCGTATTCACCTGTAGCAACAACACAAAATTTAAATGAACTTTTCATCTTAATATATTCAGTAACATTAAATTTTTTATGCCAATCTTCAATGACAGGTTTTAATTTATTTGAGTAAGATACAGCTTTAACTTCTCCTTTTTTTGTTAGTTTAGAACAATCTAATTTTTTTTCTTTATTATTTGATAATTCAAAACATTTTCCTTCATGAAATGTATAAAAAAGTCTTTTTTTTCCAGGCGCATAAACAATTCCAACTTCTGGTCTATTATTTATTATTAACCCTGCATTTATTGTAAATTCATCTCTTCCGTTTATGTAATCATGTGTGCCGTCTATAGGATCAATTAGCCAAAAAGTTTTTAAATTTTCATTTGATTTATTTGTAGAAGATTCTTCTGAAACAATTGGAATTTCAGGAGTTATTTTTTCAATTTTAGCAGTTATCAATTTATTTACTTCTATATCGCCATTAGTAACTGGCGTGTTATCTATTTTTATTTCTTTTTTTAAACCTTGTTTTCTCAATTTAAGAGAAATATTTCCAGCTTCCTCAAATGAAGATATTAAATTTTCAGCAATTTTTTTTTTAGTTTCTTCAATCATTATTTTTATATTTTTCTAATTCGACATTTTCTGCATTAATTACTTTTTTTCCTACATTTTGAAAATTAACAGTAATTTTATTATTAATTATTGATTGTACTTGTCCAATTCCCCAATCTTTATTTAAAGGATTAATTACTTTGTCTCCTGGTTCAAATTCTAAAATCATTTTATGTACCTTATAATAGAAATCAGTATAAATACCATCAATGAGTACTAATAAAAATTCAATTGGTTTAAACAAAGATCCAAAAAATACAACAGTAGTTGTAGCAATGTCAGGAGGCGTTGATTCATCTACAGCAGCAGGAATGATGAAAGACCAAGGGTATAATATTATTGGAATTACTTTAAAATTATACGATGACACAAAAGAAGTTTCTAAATCAAAACAATGTTGTGCTGGACAAGATATTTTAGATGCAAAAAGAGTAGCTGATAGATTGGGGATTGAGCACAAAATCTTATATTATCAAAATAAATTTAAATCTGGGGTTATAGATGGTTTTATAGAAAGCTATTTAAAAGGCGAAACACCAATTCCATGTGTTCAATGCAACCAAACCGTAAAATTTAAGGACTTATTTCAAGAATCAAAAAATTTAAATGCTGATGCATTAATTACTGGTCACTATGTAAAAAGCATAACCACCAATGATGAAACAAATATGTATAAAGCTATAGATGAAAAAAGAGATCAAAGTTATTTTTTATTTAACACTTCAAGAGAGCAATTAAATTATTTGAGGTTTCCTCTTGGCAGCATGTTAAAAAATGAAACAAGAGAAATTGCTAAAAAGCTAGGTTTAAATGTAGCAGATAAACCAGACAGCCAAGACATATGTTTTGTTCCAAATGGAGATTATTCTTCAGTAATAAAAAAATATAGACCTGATGCTTATCAAAAAGGAAATATAAAAGATATAAATGGAAAAGTAATAGGAGTTCACGAAGGCGTTATAAATTTCACAATTGGCCAAAGACGCGGAATAAAAGTTTCAGGCAAAGAACCACTTTATGTAATAGAAATAAATGCTGGAAAAAATGAAATTATTGTAGGTCCAAAAGAATATTTAGCTCAAAAAAAAATAAAATTAAAAAATTTAAATATTTTATGTAAATCAGATGAACTAAAAGAAGAATTATTAGTAAAAGTTAGATCCACAGGAAAATTGTTAAAAGCAAACATAGATTTAAATAAAAATAAAGCTACTATTGAATTATTAGAAAATGAATATGGAATTTCACCTGGCCAAGCATGTGTATTTTACAAAAAAGACAATAATGGAGATAAACTTTTAGGTGGAGGGTGGGTTACTAATTAGTTTTTTTCCACATAAAAAAAGTAAGACAATAGAAAAATATAACTCCAAAAAAATAGTCCCATTCTAAAGCATGTTTAAAAGCTTTATTTCCTTCAAGGCTAATTATTGGAATAGAAATAATAGCGGCCACAATTAATAAAGTTACCAAAATTCGTTTTGCAATTAAAAATTTAAAATTAATGTAATTGTGGATTTTATCTTTTATTTTGTAAAGAGTAAAAACGAGGTAGGCTTGAGCAACAATTTCAAAAACAATAAATAGCAACATAACAGCCCTTCTAAAAAGTTTGTAAAGATCATAATCAAATTTCACTCCTAAAAAAATTGAATGAATTGTTAATAATATTGCAGACCCTATTCCAAAAAAAATTATTTTTTTAATATTTTTAGCCTCACTTTGAAAGTGATGGATAATATTTTTATTCCAAATCCAATATTTAATTAATAAATAAGAAGTTAAAAACATTGCAGGTTTAAAAATCCAATAAGTTGGAAAAACACGAGCTGTTCTACTTATTGATGTCCCTCCATCAAAGTATGGAATAGTATTCAAAATAACATCTTCTTGATTTGGAAATAAACTATGAAATTGAGTGATTAAGATTAAACATGCGTTTACAGCAACAAAAGGAACTATAAAAACCCATAATGATATGGATTTAATTCTATTTATATCTTCCATCTATAGGATTATTTTTTTTTATTTTTCTTTCTAGCTCTTCTTTTTTTTGAGCCCATTTTTCTACGGCCTCTATGTTTTTTGGGGTATCCCATAATCTCCTTTGATTCTTTTTATTGACATATTTAACGGATATAGCATTGTCATCTATACATATCAATTTTATTATGTCTAAATTTTTTA
>CAZABF010000058.1:0-5403 GCA_964483495.1 uncultured Candidatus Pelagibacter sp.
TTAGTTTTTTTTATAATTTTCTTAGTTTTTTTCTTTTTAAAGGTTTTCTTTAAAATATTTTTCAAATTTATTTTCTTCATTTTTAAATTTTTCGTTATCTGTTGGTGGTTCTTTTTTTAGTGAAATATTTGGCCAAATTTCTGAATATTTTTTGTTTGTATCTAACCATTTTTCAGCACCTTCGTTTGTGTCTGGTTCAATAGCTTCTATTGGACACTCTGGTTCACAAACGCCACAATCTATACACTCATCTGGTTTTATTACAAGCATATTTTTTCCTTCATAAAAACAATCTACTGGACAAACTTCTACACAGTCCATCAACTTACATTTGATACATTTTTCGTTAACTATATAAGTCATTATTTTAAATTATTTATTACTTTTTTTTTTATGTCCCCAACGGTTTTTGGGTCTAAGTAGAGCAACCCTGTTAATCTTCTCATTAGACTATTTTCATATATATCAGCATTACTGTCTGAATAAATTATAGTCCATAAAACTTCGATAATTTTAATTTTTGAATCTTCATCCATGTTTTTAACTTCTCTTGTAAAATCTAAAATTTGATTAGAATTATTTTCTATTTCTTCTGCTTTTTTTATTACATTATCAATTATTTCATTTTTTGAATTAAGTTCTACAATAGCTTTTTTGATTATTTCTCTTTCTTTTTGAGTATAACTTTCATCAATCTTGGCAACATGAATTAATAAAGCAGCTATTTTAGCCAGTGGGTTTTCTATGATTTCTTTATTTTTTTTTTTAAAAAAATTTAACATTATTTAAAATTAATGTTTTTTAAAACACTAAAAGGATTTCTTTTCTTTAAAACTTTAGAAACAAATTGTTTTTTGTTATTTTTTATTGGATTATATTTAAAATAAGTTTCATCATTCTTTGTATATGAAGAATAGTTCATTTTTTTGATTAATTTTAGAAAATTTTCTTTACTACATCCTAATAAATTTAACATTTCTGGAATTAATTTAATTTCTTTTTCTTTTTCATTTCTAAGATTCATTATTTTCATAAATAATCTTTCCAATATATCTATTCTTACAAAAAAATTATCAAATTTTTCAAATCCGCACAGTAACATAAAATCTTTAGAATATTCTTTTTTTTCATTTACAAAATTTAACCCAAAAGTTGGAGGCCTAAGGTTAAAATATTTTTGGTGGAAATTTTTCCAAAGTGCTATTCTTAAAGAAACTGCACTTGGTTTAAATAATTTAAATAAAAAAATATGATATCTACCAAATTTTACACCCAAATTTCTTAAAATTTTTCTTTCTTCTTGAGCTAGTTTTTTTAAGAAATCTTTTACATTCTCTCTTTTAATTACACCATTATTTTCATACAATTGATATGCTAATGCTCTAATTGATGTATTCTGAGTATTAATATTTTTTAAATCGGTTAAGCTTTTAAGTTCAAAATTTATTTTTTTGTTTATCCAATCTTGTAGAAATTTAGAAAAATCTGATTTATCAATTCCATCAATCATATCATCAACAATTAGATTAATTTCTGGGTTTAAATAGTCTTTTCCAGGAGATAATTTTGCAATAGGAAAATCTTTCCAATAAATCTTAAAATCATCTTTTAATTCAATCAGACTTGTTTCTTTTATTCGTCTAATTCTATTTAATATTTCTGGTTCAACATTTTGTTTTGCAGCTTTTTTTAATGATTTTATATCTGTATCAAGGGCACCAGCTTTAAGATCAAGTTCTAATTTTAGTCCGTTTAATTGACCAATAAATTGATTATTTATTAAAACTTTTCTATTTTCTAATATTTCTGTTTTAAAAGTTATATCTTGTTTAAGTCCTCTCGTTAAGACACTTGCCCTTTTATCTATAAAACTTTTAGTTAACTCTTCATGTAATCTATCTGATAATTTATCTTCTAAATTTTTTGTTCTTTCCACCCAATAATCCTGGTTTTCTACCCAATTTACTTTATTTGATACATACGACCAAGTTCTAACATTTGCAATTCTATTAGATATTGAATCAACATTTCCTTCAAGTTTATCTAATTGTAGCAATTGTTTTTTCATATATTGATTTGTAACTTTTCCTTGTTTTTCATTTAAGAATCCAAAAACTTTATTGACAACTTCTAGATGATGACCATAATTTTTTTTAACAAAATCAGGAATTTGACAGCATTCCCATAACAATTTTAATTGATTTTCATTGTTTTTATCAATTTGAGTATTATTTTCTTTTAAAAAATATTTTAATACTTTTTCATCTTCACACTCATGAATTCTTCTAAGCCAATCTTGTTTTGGCTTTTCCTCTAATGATTTTAGTAAATTTAAGGAAGAGGAAAAATTTAGTTTTGAATTTCTCCAATATAGTGTTCTTATTTCTTCAAATTTATGACATTCTATTAATTCTATTTCTTCAGAACTTATATCTCCCGCATCACCTGTAATTCCAAAAGATCCATCATTTAAATATCTTCCAGCTCTTCCTGCTATTTGTCCAATTTCAGATAAATTTAATCTTCTTAATTTTTTTCCATCAAATTTTTTTAAATTTGAAAAATAAACATTATCTAAGTCCATGTTAATTCCCATGCCAATAGCATCAGTAGCAACTAAATAATCAACATCACCTGATTGATATAAATCGACCTGTGCATTTCTGGTTTTTGGACTAAGGGAACCCATAACAATTGCAGCACCACCTTTTTGTCTTCTAATTAATTCTGCAATTGCATAAACTTCTTCGGTTGAAAATGCTATTATTGCACTTTTTCTTTCTATTCGTGAAATTTTTTTATGACCAGTATAAATAAGTTTTGATAGTCGTTCTTTACTAATAAACTCTATATCTCCTTCCAATTTGGATATTATATTTTTTATAGTGTTTGCTCCCATAAACATTGTAAGTTTTTCACCTCTGAGATTTAGCAATCTATCCGTAAAAATGTGACCTCTTTCATGATCAAAGCACATTTGAACTTCATCGATTCCCACAAAATCTAAATTCTTATCTATTGGCATGGACTCAACTGTGCACAAAAAGTATTTTGCATTTGAAGAAATTATTTTTTCTTCTCCAGTTATTAGTGCAACTTTTTTTGGATCTACTTTTTGAATAACCTTGTCATACACTTCTCTTGCTAGCAGTCTAAGTGGAAAACCTATCATTCCAGTGTCAAATGAGAGCATAGTCTCAATAGCCTGAAAGGTTTTTCCAGTATTTGTTGGTCCGAGAACTGCAGTTATCATTTTTTTTTGCATTTCAATCCTTAGTGTATTTTTTTTTTAAACTACCATATGTTGTAAGATACTAAGAACAAAAATAGTATAAAACATGACCGAATCATTGAGGAAAAAGTTCTCATTTTTTTTTTTTATAAAATGACAGTAACATAATTCAAAATATTTAAATATATATTTTAATAATGAAGTCAAAAATATTATGGAAGGCCAAACAATCACAAAAAAATATATCTAATTTATTTAGATATGAAAAGTTTCTGTTTTCAAAATATGAATTTAAAGTAACTCAAAAATATTCCAAATTACTTAAATGGAGTATTGATAACCCCAGAAAATTTTGGAGTTCTATTTGGGATTTTACTGAGGTAAAAGGTTTTAAGAGTCAAAAATTTGAAAAATCAAATATATTTTTTAAAAATAAATTTCTTAAAAACTCCAAATTAAACTTTGCAGAAAACTTATTGTCAAAAAATGATGATAGCAAAGCAATAACTTTTATAAATGAAAATGGTATTAAAAAAGTTAGAACTTGGAGAGAGCTAAATAGAAATGTGTATAAATTAATTAATTTTTTTAAATTAATTAAAATCAAAGAAAAAGATAGAATTGCTGCATACTTACCAAATTTAATTGAAACTGTTGAGTCATTTATTGCTACATCAGCTATAGGATCAATCTGGTCTTCTTGTTCACCAGATTTTGGAGCAAACGGCGTTATTGAAAGATTTTCTCAAATAAATCCAAAGGTGTTAATTATATGTGATAGATATTTTTATAATGGAAAAGAGATCAATGTTATTAAAAGATTACCTTTAATATTGAATAAAATTAAATCTATTAAACATGTAATAATAATTAATTATCCAGAAAAGCCATTATTGAAACAAAATAAAATAAAAAATATAAAATATATTAACTGGAATTCTATTATGAAAATGAATCCAACAAGGCTTAAATTTAAAAAATTTGATTTTGAACATGAACTAGCAATATTGTATTCAAGTGGCACCACAGGCAAACCAAAATGTATTTGTCACAGATCCGGTGGAGTTTTGTTGCAACATCTTAAAGAACATCAGCTACATAGTGAAATTAAAGAAAATGATAATGTATTTTATTTTACTACATGTGGATGGATGATGTGGAACTGGTTAGTAAGTGTTTTGGCATCAAAAGCATCAATAGTTCTTTTTGAAGGATTTCCAATGCATAAAAGAAATGATTTATTGATTAAATTAGCAGACGAAGAAAAAATAACTTTATTTGGAGTTAGTGCAAAATATATAGATGCACTAAATAAATCTAACATTTTAAACAAAAAAAAATATAAGCTAAAAAATTTAAGAACGATTTGCTCTACTGGCTCTCCTTTATCTGAAGATGGTTTTAATTTTATATATAAAAAAGTTAAATCAAATGTCCATCTTGCCTCGATATCTGGAGGAACTGATATTGTTTCATGTTTTGTCCTTGGAAATATTTATGAACCAGTTATTGCAGGACAAATTCAGAACAAAGGTTTAGGCATGGATGTTGATATACTCAATGATCATGGCAAACCAATTAAAAATAAAAAAGGTGAACTAGTTTGTAAAAATCCATTTCCAACAATACCCTTAAAGTTTTGGAATGATAAAAACAATATAAAATTTAAGCAAGCATATTTTAAAAAATTTAAAAATATTTGGTATCATGGTGATTATGCAGAGATAAAAAACTCTGGAGGATTTGTAATACATGGTAGATCAGACACAACATTAAATCCTGGAGGAGTAAGGCTTGGAACATCAGAAATTTATTCTGAAGTAGAAAAATTTAAAGAAATAAAAGAGTCCATGGTAATAGGTCAATCTTGGGATAATGATATTAGAATAATTCTTTTTGTAATAATGAATCAAAACTATCAACTTAATAATGAATTAATTAGAAGAATAAAAATACAAATTAAAACAAATGCTTCACCTCGACATGTTCCTAGTAAAATTCTTAATGTTAAAGATATCCCAAGAACAAAAAATGGAAAAATAGTTGAACTAGCAGTAAAAAATATCATTGAAGGAAATGAAGTAAAAAATAAAGAAGCACTAGCTAACCCACAAATACTTAATGAATTTAAAAATTTAAGTGAACTAAAATATTGAATTTTTTTAAATTAA
>CAZABF010000059.1:0-5242 GCA_964483495.1 uncultured Candidatus Pelagibacter sp.
CCCAGATGATGAATGGTTAATATTAATTTATATTAAAGATAACTCCCCAGACAAAGGAATTGTTATTGAAGACAAGTCAAACCCAGAAAAAAATGTTTCAAATGAATATAAACCTAGCGAAATATTTAAAGCGTCTGATATGATGGTGGACTCTCTAACTCAATTGCTTGAAAGAGAGAGGTCAAAAAAAGACAATTAAAATCTTAAGTTTTTAGTCGTTAACATAAACAGAAACGCCTCTATTATTTATATCTACATCAAATTTTTTGTGTAAAGGAGGGAATGCTCTTTGGGAACAATCTAATCTATCGCAAGTTCTACAAGATACTCCAACTGGAATTTCTGATTTTTTATCATGAATATCTAAATTTTCTGTATATACAAAATCTTTAGCATATTTTGCTTCACATCCCAATCCAATAGACAAAATGCTTTTCTTTTGTCCATATCTTCCAATGCCTTTTTCAACAGTTCTAGCAATGCAAACATATTTTTCACCGTTTGTCATTTTGCTTACAGCAGCCTGGATTACACCTGGTCTAGAAAATGCTGAATAAACATTCCATCTTGGGCAGGCTCCACCATATCTAGGTATTTCAATTCCAGATAAAGATAATCTTTTAGAAATATTACCTGCCACATCGACCCTTAAAAAATGAAAAGGGACTCCTGGTAAATTTGGATCATTAAGACTGGTAACTCTATGTGTAACTTGCTCAAATGAAGTTGCAAAAATATTTTGAAGCAGTTCCAAATCATATTTAAGTTTTTTACACTCAGTATGAAAAAGTTTATAAGGCATTAGAATTGCTGCTCCACAATAATTTAATAAAGCTACTTTAGTTAATTTTTTAGACTCTTCTGATGGAAAGTTAAAAGATTCAAGATATTTATTTATTTCATCAATCGCTCCCTCCTGTGCAATTTGTGCGGCCGCGTATAATTTTTTTGTTTCTAGAGAAATATAATCTGATAATATAAGTTCTCTATTTTTTTCATAATAAATTTTTGAAAATGTTTTTCCTTCATCGGGAATTATATTTTTAACAGTTATGTCATATTCTGACTTTAAAAAATTACAAATTGATATGTATCTAGTTCTATTGTTTTCTTTTAATTTATCGAATATTTTATTTGCAAAATCTTCTAATTTTGGAAAATAGTTTTTATTTTCTTGTATAAAATCAGCTATAACTTCTCCAGGAAATGAACTCTTTCTACTATCTACAATCTTTCCTGATAATTTTTCTATTTTATTAATTAGTTCGTGATCTTTTTTTTTTAAAATATCTCCAAGTCTGATTAAGGCTTTACCAATTTTTGGATTAGTGTTAGCTAAATCTTTTACTTCAGGACCTAAAATGTCTAAATCTTCAAATAATTTGTCATCAAGTAATTCTGATATATTATTTGCTAAGTTTACATCAGATTTGTTGGTTAGATCAGAGACATCAATTGTTAGTTCTTGGCAAATTCTTAAAAGCAAATCAGCATCAATTTTTCTTTTTCCACCCTCAATTAACGTTAAGTAACTAGGAGAAATATTGAGTTTTTCAGCTAGTTTGTTAGCTTGCATGCCTAATTGACGTCTAAATACCTTAATTTTTGGACCAATTTTTAGATCTAATTGACTCATTTTGACTATTTGTAAATATTGTAAATTATAATTTACAAAAAATTTCCTTTATTTACAAAGAGAATAGCATTTATTGTTGAATTTGTAAACATTGTAAATTAATAAACTTATATGGATAAAAAAATAACAAATATTAACGAAAAAAACTTACAGATTACTAATCATCAAGATTGTTCTGAATACAAAAGCAAACCGATTTATCTAAGAGACGACCATTGCGACTGGGGATCAAGCGGTATGAATGAATTCACAGAGCAAGATAGTGATAACAGTTAATTCCAATCCTCAAGCTAATAAAATCAAAAAAAAGGCCAAAAATGTCAGCTGAAAATGTTTCATACGATTTAAAAAGATTTGCAGGAATTAAACGTGATTATAAACCTGAAGAAATAGAGAGACTTAAAGGTTCAATTAAAATTGAATACTCTTTATGTAAACAGCAATCAATGAAGCTATGGAACTTGTTAAACTCTGAGCCTTATGTAAACACCTTGGGTTCTCTATCGGGAAATCATGCTGTTCAACATGCAAAAGCAGGATTAAAAGCAATTTATTTAAGCGGATGGCAAGTTGCTGCAGATGCAAATAGTGCTGGCGAAATGTATCCTGATCAATCTTTATATCCATACGATAGTGCACCAAAATTAGTTGATTCTATGAATAATGCTCTAATAAGAGCAGATCAAATTCAACATATGGAAATCCTAGATGGCGATATGAAAAAAGAAAATAAAGTTGATTATATGTTGCCAATAATTGCAGATGGTGAAGCTGGATTTGGGGGACCACTAAACGTTTTTGAACTTACAAAAAAATTTATTAAAGCTGGAGCAGCAGGCGTTCATTTTGAAGATCAATTAGCAAGTGAAAAAAAATGTGGCCACATGGGTGGAAAAGTTTTAGTTCCAACAGGCACAATGATAAAAAATTTAAAAGCGGCGAGACTTGCGGCAGATATTGCCGATGTTCCTTTAATTATTTTAGCTAGAACTGATGCAAACGCAGCAAAACTTATTACAAACGATCATGACGAAAATGATAAACCATTTTTAACAGGCGAAAGATCTCCAGAAGGTTTTTATTATGTCAAAGCAGGAATTGAACAGGCAATCTCAAGAGGCTTAGCTTATGCTCCATATTGTGATTTAATTTGGTGTGAAACAGCAACTCCAAATCTTGAAGAAGCTAAAAAATTTGCTGATGCTATCCACAAAAAATTTCCTGGAAAACTTCTTGCATATAATTGTTCACCTTCTTTTAATTGGAATAAACATTTGTCTGATGCAGAAATAGCTTCATTCCAACAAGAAATAAGTAAGATGGGTTATAAATTTCAATTTATTACTCTTGCTGGATTTCATACACAAAATATTGCAATTTTTGAACTTGCAGAAAAATATAAAAAAGAAGGCATGACTGCATATTCAAAAATTCAGCAACAAGAATTTGCTCGTGAGAAAGATGGTTACACTAGCGTTAAACATCAAAGAGAGGTTGGTACTTCTTATTTTGATGCAGTATCAAATACTATTAGTTCAGGAAAAAGCTCCACAACTGCTATGGATGGCTCAACAGAGTCTGAACAATTTTAATTGGATTTCAGTTTTTGAATTTGGTCCCAAGCTGAATTTATAGCTCTCATCTTATTTTTGCTCTCATCAATTACTTCTTGTGGCACACCTTTACTTATTAATAAATCAGGGTGATTTTCTTTACTTAATTTAAGATATTTTTTTCTTATTGATCGAAGGCCATCATCTGGGCTACTTTCTAAAACAACATAAGGATTAAGTTTATCAGATCCTTTTCTGCTCTCCCTAATACTATTAAATTGAACTTTGTTTAGACCAAATATTTTTGATATATTTTCTATCATTACTAACTCTGATGAGCTTACTTCTCCATCTGCTTCTGCAATATAAAATAGAATGTTAATTACTTCTTCTAGTACATTTGTGCTACCTCTATAAATCTGAGCAATTTGTTGGGCATAAGGTTCATATCCAGTACTTTCTTCTTTAGCTTTATTAAAAATTTTACCAACTTGATCTATTTCATTTTCAGGTATCTTAAGCTTATCTTTTACAGCGACTAATTCTTCATGGCTAACTTTGCCATCAGCTTTACTAAGTTTTGCTGACAAAACAATTAGTGAAAGGGCAAATATTTGTTGAGGTTGAGCGAAAGCACCAAAATTACCAGTAGATCTTGCTCTAGAAATTTTTCCACCAAGCAAGGAACCCAAAAGCATCCCAAATGGACCTCCAAGAGAGAAACCTATCATTCCTCCAATTAAACTTCCCCAGATAGACATATGATTAATTTTAAATATAATTTAAATTTAACATGTTAACAAGAACTATAGTTTTAATTTATTCATAACTCTTTAACCTATATTCCCAGCTACCAAGTCTATTATATTTAACTTTAAAAATTATACTTTCTTTAGGGTCTAACCAAATATCAAAATCTAATTTTTTATCATCCGGTAAATCCTCGGTTGATTTAAGTTTAAATTGAAAAAGTTTAATTTTTTTACCATTGAATTCTGTTTCATCTTTATTAGTTAATTTAATTGTCTGTTTTTTTATACTTCCAGACAAAGGACTTATTTGTGTTTTTGCTTCTAAAATTTTTGAATTCCACCAGTTTCCAATTACATTATCTAAATTTGCTTCACCAACATAAGAAGAGCCATTTATAATAAATTTATTTTTTTTTTCATCATAATTCAATTTTACATATTTTTTTTTATCGTTTTGTAAGGTTGTTGACTCAAAAGATATAAGCTTATCTTTTTGGTATATTTCTTTAGATTTACTGTCAATTGAAAAAACTTTTACACCAAACATTTCTACAATAAATTTTGTATAATTTTCTACCATCATAGTGTCTTTAGCGTGTTTAAAAAAATAATTGCTATAACCAATTACTTTGTCATTTCGTAAAACATCCATTTCAATTTTAGATAGATTCTTATAATGAGATTCATCGGCAAATACGTTAAAAAAAGAAAAAAGAATATAAAATATATAAATATATTTTTTCATAAAACAAAGAGCTACTAAAATTAATTATATTGTGAAAGTTTATTTTAACTTTATAAGGTTATCTATAAAAAAATTAGAATTTAATGTTTTTATCAATAAAAAAAGTACCAAATACACATTGGAGCTCAGGCAAACCATTTAACTTTAAACCAAGATTTTCAACATTATTTTTTTTATGTTTTGGTTTAACATTATTTGGTTTAGGAGAAGGTTTGTTGATTGTTTCTTTAACAGGAGCTTCTCCATGGAGTGTTTTGGCACAAGGTATTTCTTTAAATGTAGATTTTTCTATTGGAACAATTACTTTATTTGTAAGTATTGGTGTTTTATTGCTATGGATACCTCTTAAGCAAAAACCTGGAATTGGAACAATTCTTAATGCTTTAATTATAGCTTTAATGATTGATATTTGTATTAATTTTGTTCCAACACCTGAAAATTATATTTCTCAAATATCATTGGCAGTTGTAGCTGTTCTTACAGTTGGACTGGGAGGTGGAATTTATCTTGTTGCAAATTTAGGACCAGGACCCAGGGATGGCCTAATGATTGGACT
>CAZABF010000060.1:0-5077 GCA_964483495.1 uncultured Candidatus Pelagibacter sp.
ATGAGTTCTAGGCATAATTTTTTACCATCTAAAATGAGCAAAAGCTTTATTTGATTCTGCCATTCTATGTGTATCTTCCTTTTTTTTAATTGCTGATCCTTTGTTTTGATATGCATCATAAATTTCATTAAAAATTTTATCTGACATATTTTTATCTTTTCTTTTTCTTGAAGCTTCAACCAACCATCTCAAGGCTAATGCTTGTGCCCTTTTTGATTTGACCTCAACTGGTACTTGGTATGTTGCACCTCCTACACGTCTAGATTTTACTTCTACTGTGGGTCTTATGTTGTTTATTGCTTCATTGAATATTGTAATTGGCTCATCTTTAGATTTAGATTTAATTTTGTCAATTGCATCATAAATAATTTTCTCAGCAACTGTTTTTTTACCACCGTACATTATTGAATTAATTAATTTTGGAATTATTGCTGATTTATATCTTGGATCAACAACTGGAATTTTTTTTGGTGCTTTTCTTTTTCTAGACATTTTTATTTAGCTTTTTTTGTTCCATAAAGTGATCTTCGTTTCTTTCTATCTGCCACTCCTTGGGTATCTAGATTTCCTCTTAATATATGATAACGTACACCTGGCAAATCTTTAACACGGCCTCCTCTAATCAAAACAACTGAATGTTCTTGTAAGTTGTGTCCTTCGCCAGGAATATAAGCTGTTACTTCAAATCCATTAGACAATCTCACTCTTGCAACTTTTCTTAATGCAGAGTTTGGTTTTTTTGGTGTAGTTGTATAAACTTTTACACAAACTCCTCTTTTCAAAGGTTGTTTTTCAAGCGCAGGAACTTTGTTTCTTCCTAAAGGTTTAATTCTTTTTTTTCTTAACAACTGATTTATAGTTGGCATAATTTTTATAATTAATTTTTATTTTTGATGAAATAACTGACAGGTTATTTGTGGCAGCGTTTAGTGTTAAATACACTACATTCCAACCAAAAATTATCGCCAAAATACTATAGAAATCTATTTTGTCAAATTAAAATGGTTAGAAAATAAGGCTATTTTTATTGATTTACTTGGTTTTCTGAAGGCTCTATTGTCTCTTGTATTGCTTCTTGTTCAGAGAGAAATTTTTTATCATCTTCAGAAGCTTTCTTATTCCAAAGATTTTTTACTGATCCTGTTCCAGCAGGTACTAATCTACCCACAATAACATTTTCCTTTAATCCTGTTAGTTTATCGACTTTTCCTCTTATTGCGGCATCCGTTAAAACTCTTGTCGTTTCCTGGAAAGAGGCTGCAGAAATAAATGACTCTGTTTGCAGTGAAGCTTTTGTAATACCCATTAAAACTCGTTCACCTTTGACTTGATTTTTTCCTTCTGTCTTTAACTTTTCATTAAGGTCATCAAATTTTATTCTATCGATAATTTCACCAGGTAATAAACTTGAATCACCACTTTCTTTTACTTCAATTTTTTTAAGCATTTGTCTTAAAATTGTTTCAATATGCTTATCATTAATAATTACACCTTGTAAACGGTATACATCTTGAACTTGATTTACAAAATATTCAGTTAGTTCCTCAATTCCTAATATTCTTAAAATATCGTGTGGTAAAGGTTGACCATCTAACAAGTATTCACCTTTATTAATAGACTCTCCTTGATTGAAGTTGATATGTTTTCCTTTGGGAATCAAATAATTTGAAGTTTCTCCTTTATCAGATACGATTGATACTCTTTGTTTGCCTCTGACTTCTTTGCCAAATGAAACTTTACCATTATTTTCGGCTATAATTGCACTATCTTTGGCTTTTCGAGCTTCAAATAATTCTGCAACTCTAGGTAATCCACCAGTTATATCTTTTGTTTTTGTAGTTTCTTTAGGAAGTCTTGCTATTACATCTCCTGCAAATATTTTTTGTCCATCTTTAACAGAAAGAATAGAGTCTGGAACCAAGTAATATCTAGCTTCATTATCATCTGCTTTTTTAATAACATTACCTTTTTCATCTCTTAGTGTAATTCTTGGCTTTAGGTCAGTATTTTTTGATTGAGCTCTCCAGTCTACAACAGACTTAGAAGAGATACCAGTTGCATCATCTGTAGTTTCTTGTATTGAAATTCCATCAATAAGATCAACATAACCAGCTATACCACTTTTTTCTGCAATAACAGGTGTTGTGTAAGGATCCCATTCACATATTTTAGAATTTTTTTTAACTTTATCTCCATTTTGATTAAATAATTTTGAACCATATGGAACTTTATAAACAGCTATTTGTAAACCGTTTTCGTCTTCAATTGATAATTCTGTATTTCTACCCATTACAATTAGGTTTTTCTTAGAGTCTTCTAACAAGTTAGTATTTATAATTTTTAAAGTACCTTCAGATTTACTTACTATTTGAGATTCCTGCTTAACTGAAGCTGTACCACCAACGTGGAACGTTCTCATGGTTAACTGCGTTCCAGGCTCCCCTATTGATTGAGCTGAAATCATTCCTATAGCTTCACCTACATGAACCATTTTTCCTCTCGATAAATCTCTTCCGTAACATGTAGCGCAAACACCTTCTTTGGAACTACAAGTCATAACTGAATAAACATTTAAAAATTTAACACCAGCAGCATCAATTTTATCACATGCTGCTTCATCAATCATTTCAGATTTTTTAATAATAACTTCTCCTGTTAACGGGTTTTTAACATCTGTAGCTGTTACTCTTCCAAGAGATCTTTCTGATAGACTAACCATAATATTTCCACCTTCCAAAACTTCTGAAAGCTTAATAAAACCAGGTTTTTCACATTTTATTTTAGTTATAGTTAGATCTTGAGCAACATCACAAAGTCTTCTGGTTAAATAACCAGAGCTGGCAGTTTTCAGAGCCGTGTCTGCTAAACCTTTCCTTGCTCCATGAGTTGAGTTAAAATACTCTAATGCTGTTAAGCCTTCTTTAAAATTTGATGTGATTGGCGACTCTATAATTTCACCTGACGGTTTTGCAATTAAACCTCTCATTCCAGCA
Source organism: uncultured Candidatus Pelagibacter sp. (assembly GCA_964483495.1). GTDB lineage: Bacteria > Pseudomonadota > Alphaproteobacteria > Pelagibacterales > Pelagibacteraceae > Pelagibacter. The sequence goes on from CAZABF010000060.1 coordinate 2,994, forward strand.
AGTTGTTTCATTTGGGCTGCCGAACCTCTTGCTCCACTATCTGCCATCATAAATACAGAGTTTATTTTTAAGCCATTTTCTGTAACTTCTGTAGCAGAAATTCTTTTCATCATTTCTGCTGCTACCCTATCAGTACATTTTGACCAAGCATCGACAACTTTATTATATTTTTCACCTCTTGTTATAAGACCTTCTGTATATTGATTTTCATAATTTGATATCAACTTTTTAGTTTCTTCAATTAGCTGCTGTTTGTTCTCTGGAATAACTAAATCATCTTTCCCAAAAGAAATTCCTGCCTTAAATGCATGTTTAAAACCTAAGTCTTTTAGCTTGTCACAAAAAATAACTGTAGATTTTTGCCCACAGAATCTAAATATATGATCGATTATTTCTGAAACTATTTTTTTTGGTAAAAGTCTATCTATTAAAGAAAATTTATTATTAATATTTTTAGGTAATAAATTTGCTAACAAGAATCTACCTGCTGTACTTATATGTTTTTCTAACTTAGCATTTCCTTTTTCATCTAAAGTTATAAATCTTGAAACAATTCTTGAATGAACTTTTATCTGGCCAGTTTCTAAAGCATGCTCAATTTCTGAGTTATTGACAAAGTAACCTTCTATTTTCTTTTCTTGGTATGGAGGTTGAGATAAATAATATATCCCAAGTATCATATCTTGACTTGGAACAATAATAGGTTTGCCGTTTGATGGACTTAAAATATTATTTGTCGACATCATTAATACTCTTGCTTCTAATTGCGCTTCTAAACTTAAAGGAATATGAACAGCCATTTGGTCACCATCAAAGTCTGCATTAAATGCAGCACATGTTAATGGATGTAACTCAATTGCATCTCCTTCTATTAATTTAGGTTCAAATGCTTGTACCCCTAGTCTATGAAGTGTTGGAGCTCTATTTAAAATTACCGGATGTTCCCTAACAATTATTTCAAGTGCATCCCAAACTTCATCTCTTTCTTGTTCGACCAATTTTTTTGCTTGCTTAATTGTAGAGGCAAGTCCTAATTTATTTAATCTAGCATATAAAAATGGCTTGAATAATTCTAAGGCCATTTTTTTTGGCAAACCACACTCGTGTAATTTTAAATCAGGACCAACTACAATTACTGATCTTCCTGAATAATCAACTCTTTTCCCTAATAAGTTTTGTCTAAATCTCCCCTGTTTTCCTTTTAACATTTCAGCTAATGATTTAAGTGGTCTTTTTCCTGTTCCGGTTATTACTCTTCCTCTTCTGCCATTATCAAAAAGAGCATCAACTGACTCTTGCAGCATTCTTTTTTCGTTACGAACAATTATATCTGGTGCTTTTAAATCTATTAATCTTTTTAAACGATTATTTCTATTTATAACTCTTCTATAGAGATCGTTTAGATCAGAAGTAGCAAATCTACCACCGTCTAGTGGTACCAAAGGTCTAAGCTCGGGTGGAATTACTGGAATTATAGTTAATATCATCCATTCAGGTTTATTTCCTGTTTCTATAAATGACTCTATTAACTTCAATCTTTTTATTGATCTTTCTTCTGCGACTTTAGATTTTGTTTCATTAATTGTTTTTACCAGTAAAGCTTTTTCTTCTTCTAAATTTATAGATTTTAAAATTTCAAGTATTGCTTCAGCACCAATTCCAGCTGTGAAAGCTTCTTCCCCATACTCATCTTGATATTTTGTAAGTTCTTCTTCATTTAATAATTGATATTTTTTTAGATTTGTTAATCCTGGTTCTATTACTATGAAGCTTTCAAAATATAGAACTCTTTCTACTTCTTTAAGTTTCATATCAATAGTTAAAGAAATTCTACTTGGTAAAGATTTTAAAAACCAAATATGAGCTACAGGAGTTGCTAAATTTATATGTCCCATCCTTTCTCTTCTGACATTTGATTTTGTAACTTCTACGCCACATTTTTCGCAAATAATTCCTCTAAACTTCATTCGTTTATATTTTCCACACAGGCATTCATAATCTTTTATAGGACCAAATATCCTTGCACAAAACAAACCATCTTTTTCAGGTCTAAATGTTCTATAATTTATTGTTTCTGGTTTTTT
>CAZABF010000061.1:0-1802 GCA_964483495.1 uncultured Candidatus Pelagibacter sp.
TTCTTTCTTTTTCTGGAATTTTTTGGACTTTATCTTTTGCTTTATTTGTTTTTATTTATCTACCTATTTTAAGTCAGCCTCGTAAATCGAACACGTAATATATATACTTAATTATACTTAAAATGTTATAATGAGGTATGAAAAAAAAAAAGAAATCTACAAAACCAACATTAAAATCAATGATTGCTATTTATAAAAAGAAAGGTTTTAAAAGACCAATAGGTAGAGCAAGAGCATATATGGCTGGTTTTAATACTGCTAAAAAATATAGAGTTCGATAAAAATTTTACACAAAATCAACCTCGATGTAGACAAAGGCACAAATATTAAATTTACAGCAATATTTGACAGATGTATGTTTGAACTAAGTTTATCACAATGTTTAAAAATAATAAAATTTATAATCAAAATTTAATTATTAAATCTGAAAATCTTTCATTCTTAAAAAAAAATAGTTTTAGTATAATGCAAAAAGCAGCAAGGCTGTGCTCAAAATTTATATTAAAAAATTATAAACCAAAAAATGTTGTGGTTTTATGTGGACCAGGCAATAACGGAGGTGATGGACTTTTAATCGCAAACAATCTATTAAAAAAAAAGATTAAAGTAGAAATTTTTGCGCCAATTGGTTTTGCAAAAAGTAAGGATTCTAAAAAAGCTTATTATAAATTAAAAAACAATAAAATAATAAAAAACAAATTAAATTTAATAAATTGTGATTTATTTGTTGATGCATTGTTTGGTTTTAATTTTAATAAAAAATTTTCAATCAAATTAAAAAAAATGGTTAACGAAATAAATTCTAAGTCTTTTCCTAAAATTGCAATAGACGTGCCATCCGGAGTTTATTGTGATACAGGAAAAATAAGCAATTTTGCAATTCAAGCAGATATTACTTTAACTTTTCATAGATTAAAACCTTGTCATGTTTTGCAACCAGGTAAAGATCTATCTAAAAAAGTTAAAATTCTGGATATAGGACTTGCCAATCTAGATGATGAAACTAAAATTAATTTAATAAGACCTCAAAAAATAAAAGCTCTTTCTTCAAATAAACACAAATACAGTCGCGGTGAATTGTTTATCTTTGGGGGTAATGAGATGATTGGCGCCTCTAAGATTGCAACATTAGCAGCTAGTCAAATAGCATTAAGGACAGGCGCTGGAATTGTAAAATTATTAGTTAATAATAAGAATAAAAATTTTTATAAATCCCATGCTTTGGAAGAGCTCATAATCTCATATTCAAACATTAACGGTGTTAAAAAAATTATCAAAAAAAAAAATTCTACATTTTTATTTGGATGTGGTTTAGAAATTAATACCGAAAACTCTAAAATTCTTGAACTATTGTTAAAAAGTAAAAATAAATTAGTAATTGATGCTTCAAGTTTTTCTTTAATCAAAAAAAATTTAAAGAAATTTTTTTCTTTATTAAAATTTAGAAGAGCAGAAACAATTTTAACTCCACATTTTGGAGAATTCAAAAGAATATTTAAGAATTCAGAAAATAAAATAAAAGATACAATCTCTGCTGCTTCACTTACAAACTCTACTATCTTATTTAAAGGTAACGATACTGTAATTTCTAATCAAACAGGTAAAACATATATAAATTATTTTTCCTCTCCTTATTTGGCTACAGCAGGTTCTGGAGATGTACTAGCGGGAATAATTGCCAGTTTATTAGCACAAAAATATAAAGCATTAAATGCGGGTGTTTTAGGTTGTTGGCTTCATTCACAAGCTGCAATCAAAATTAATAAAAATTTTACTGCAAAAGACATTATTGACATTTTACC
>CAZABF010000061.1:1902-4927 GCA_964483495.1 uncultured Candidatus Pelagibacter sp.
AGTAATCCAAAAACTTGTGAATCCTCCTTTTGCACCCACTCATAATATAGTGCAAAAGGAGGTCCAAAGTTAATTAAGGTTAGAATGAGAATTGTGGATTAAATTATGAAACATTATACTGAAGCATACCCTGAGCCAATTACGAGACTTCTCAATGAAAATAAATATTTAAAATCTGAAAAAGCTATGGAAAAAAAAAAGCTAGAAAATACTATTAAAATCTTTCAGAAAAAAAAACAAGAATTGATAGAAATTAATAAAATTTTAGAAAAGGAATTAAAAGTTGTTATATCAGATAATAAAAAATTAGCAATGAAAGTAATAAATTTAAAGAAAAATAAAACAAATTATTTTTTTGGTATATGAGATTAAAAAGTTCTAAAAATTTTAAGGATGAAAAAAAATATTTAACATTTTTACTTAAAGGTAAAATAACTAGACAAAAAAAATTAATTAATACAATAACAGTTTTAAATCAAGAATTAGAAGATTATAAAGAAAAAAACAGGTTATTAGAACAAGAGCTTGAAGCTTATAAAAATATAGAAAAAGGCATTATTCCTTCTATTATATAAAAATTAATTTTTTTTCTTAAAATTAATATTTTTTCCTTCTAGAAGTTTTGTTAATTCGCCATTTTCGTACATTTCTTTTAAGATATCACAACCACCTACAAATTCCTTTTTAATGTATAATTGTGGTATTGTTGGCCAATCACTAAATTCTTTTATGCCTTGTCTTAGTTTTTCGTCTTCTAAGACATTAACACCTTTAAAATTCACTTCTAAAATTTTTAACATATTTGAAACTGCCATTGAAAACCCACACTGTGGAGCATCAGGAGTTCCTTTCATAAAAAGGCAAACTTCATTATTTTCAATTTCTTTACTTATTAAATCATTTATTTGTTGGTTCATATTATTCCTTGGTTTTAATTGCTAATGCATGTAATTCATTTCCCATTTTTCCTTTTAATGAATTATATACCATTTTATGTTGTTCAATTTTACTTTTTCCTGCAAACGTAGATGAAGTAACTGTTGCAGAATAGTGATTACCATCACCAGCTAAATCTTGAATTTCTATTTTTGCATCAGGCATTGATTCTTTAATTAATTTTTCTATTTCATTTAAGTCCATTGCCATATTATTTGTCCATATAATCTTCTAACCAATTCTTATTAGATTTAATTAAATCGTCAACATGTAGAATTAGCTCTTTATCTATTATTATCTCATTTTCAGTTACAATTCCAATTTCATCATAATGTACAGAATTATCTTTTAAAATCTTTTGTACTTCTGAATGATTATTTGGTTCAATTTCAATTACATATCTTCCTTGATCTTCTCCAAAATAATAATCAAATTTATTCATTAAAACTTTATGTTTGTTTAGTTTAAAGCCCTTTTTGCCTTTTATTGCCATTTTTGAAACTGCGGTAATAATACCTCCTAATGACACATCATGAGCAGAGTTAATTAATCCTTCTTTTATTAATTTTAAAATAGTTTCACCGTTATTTTTTTCATTAAATAAATTTACAACTGGTGGAGGACCTTTTTTTTCATTTAATACGTTTATTGCAAAAGCACTTTGATCTAAATGACCTTCAGTTTTTCCAACAATCAAAATTAAATTTTCATTGTTTTTAAGGTCCATAGTGATTATTTTTTTGTAATCTTTAATTAAACCGACACCCCCAATTGTAGGCGTGGGTTTAATTCCTTTATCTTTTGTTTCATTATAAAAAGATACATTACCTGAAACGACCGGATAATCTAAAAATTTACTTGCTTCATTAATTCCCTCAACACACTCAACAAATTCACCCATGTTTTTTTCTTTTTCAGGGTTACCGAAGTTTAAACAGTTAGTAATAGCTATTGGTTTAGATCCGCATGAAATTAAATTTCTCCAACTTTCACAAACAACTTGTTTTCCTCCAGTAAGAGGGTGGGCGTAACAATAAATTGCTGATGAATCTACTGAAGTTGCTACAGCTTTATTTGTGCCATGAACTCTTACCACACCAGAGTCTGATCCAGGTTTTTGAATAGTGTCACCCATTACAGTATGATCGTATTGCTGCCAGATCCATTCTTTACTTGAAATATTTGGTAAACTTAAAACTTTTTTAAGAACTTCAGTAATTTTTAATTTTTTAAAATTATCTTTATTAAATTTTATTTTTTGTGGAAGTTTTGTTTTTTTCCACTTTCGATCATAAACAGGTGCATTTTCTGCCAATATATTGATTGGAATTTCTGCAACTTTATTATTATCAAAAAATAGTTCTATTTTTTTTGTGTCAGTGGTCTTTCCAATAACAGCAAAATCTAAATTCCATTTATCAAATATTTTTTTTGCCTCTGCTTCTTTTCCATTTTCTAAAACAATTAACATTCTTTCTTGGCTTTCAGAAAGCATAATTTCATAAGGTGTCATTTTTTCTTCACGACATGGAACTTTATTTAGGTTTAACTCAATACCCAAATTGCCTTTTGATGCCATTTCAATGCTAGAGGATGTTAATCCAGCAGCCCCCATGTCTTGGATAGATATAATTGATTTTCCTGCCATTAATTCTAAACATGCTTCTAATAATAATTTTTCTGTAAAAGGATCACCAACTTGAACAGTTGGTTTTTTTTCTTCTATCTTGTCATCAAAAATTGTAGATGCCATGCTAGCACCATGAATTCCATCACGTCCAGTTTTTGATCCAACATAGATTACTGGTTTGTTTATACCCGCAGCTTTTGAATAAAAGATTTTATTTTTGTTAACCAAACCTAAAGTCATTGCATTAACTAAAATATTTCCGTTATAAGACTCATCAAAGTTTGTTTGACCACCAACAGTTGGAATGCCCATGCAATTTCCATAACCCCCTATACCTTTGACCACTCCTCTTAATAAATTTTTTGTTTTAGGATGTTGTGGTGAACCAAAATGAATAGAATTTAAATTTGCAATAGGTCTTGCACCCATTGTAAAAACATCTCTCATTATACCACCAAC
>CAZABF010000062.1:0-4850 GCA_964483495.1 uncultured Candidatus Pelagibacter sp.
AAATACTGAAAAAGCTTTAGCTGGATTTGAAAAAAGTGGACATTTCTTTTTTAATGAACCACTGGGTTATGGATATGATGATGGAATTAATTCAGCAATACAGGTTTGCCATTTATTAGATAATCAAAATAAAAAAATGAGTGAAATAATAAAGGAATTACCTAATACCTATCAATCCCCCACTATGGCTCCTTTCTGTAAAGATGAAGAAAAATATCAATTAGTAGATGAATTGGTTAAAAAAGTTAAAGAAATCAAGGAAAAGAAGATAAAAATAGATAATCAAGAAATAGAAGAAGTTTTAACTGTAAATGGTGTTAGATTTTCATTTAATGACGGATCGTGGGGACTAATAAGGGCTTCATCAAATAAACCTTCATTGGTTGTTGTAACAGAAAGTCCAACATCTGATATAAGAAAAAGAAAGATATTTGAATTCATAGATGGTTTGCTTCAAAAAACTGGAAAAATTGGAGAATACGACCAAAAAATATAAATCATAAATTCAACTAATAAGAGTTTAAGAAAATTTAGAGAATCGTATATAAACTTATTAAGGGGCGGTAGAGGGAGACTGAAGCCGCCTCTTTTTTTTATAAATTTAGATATCTATAAATAAATATAGTTCCAACAACATATAAAAAGATTCCAAAAAATCTCTGCAATTTTGACTTATCCATTTTATGAACTGTGTTTGCTCCTACCCTCGCCATAACCATAGTTATTGGTATAAATATTAAAAACGCAGGAATGTTTATAAATCCTACACTTAATGGCAAATTAGCTTTTAAAAATGAACCTGTTATTAAAAAACCTAATGCACCGAATAAAGAAATTACTGAACCAATAGCAACTGCACTGCCTATTGCTTTGCTAATTGGATATCCAAAATACCTTAAAATAGGTACATTCATAATTGCCCCACCTATGCCCATAATTGCAGAAATAAAACCTGAAACAAAGCCAAGTAAAATTCTTGGAATTAAATTAAAGTTCACTTTTAATTCATCTGTCTTGTTTTTAAGATTTATTAAGTAAGCTCCAAGCACAAAAACAATTATAGCAAAAAACAACAAAAGAGATTTAGTGTGTAAATTGGCTGCAAAAATAGTTCCCGATAAAACACCTGGTATTACAAAAATTCCATAATTTTTGATTACGGAAAAATCAACAGATCCATGTTTTTTGTGTGTTAAAGCTGAAACTATAGATGTTGGAATAATTATAGAAAATGTAGTTCCAACTGCTAAATGCATCAAGTAATCTTGATTTACATTTAAACTATCAAAAATAAAAAATAGAAAAGGGACAGTAATAAGCCCTCCTCCAATTCCAAACAATCCAGCAAGAAAACCAACTGGAAAAGCGGTCAGAATCATTAACAGTATGAAAAAAAAATAATCGTTTGTAAAAATTGAACTAATCAATTTGACCTGCTAAACGTGCTTGGGGAGCCAATTTAACTTTGTCCATTATATGATCTATTTTTTTAACATCAGCATCTCTTACACAAAAATTTTCACTTAAATATCTTTTCCAAAAATTAGATCCTGTTTGTCCATGAAACAAACCTAAAGTATGTCTCATAATTTGATTTAATCTTGTGCCTTTTTTTGTTTCTTCTTTTACATAAGGAATTAAATTTTCAATAACTTCTTGTCTTGAAGGAGTATTGTTATTTTTAAAAATTTCTTTTTCAATTTCAGTCAATAGATAAGGAGAATGATAAACTGATCTCCCAATCATAACTCCATCAACTTTGTTTAGATGGTTTTTAATTTGATCAGTTGAAGTAATGCCTCCATTTACAATTATTTCTTCATTTTTAAAATCTTTTTTTAAATTATAAACAAGATCATATTTTAAAGGAGGAATATTTAAATTTTGTTTAGGCGTAAATTTTCCAAGAATAGCTTTTCTTGCGTGTACAATAAATGTTTTAACTCCAGTATTTTTTAATTTATCAATAAATTTATATAAATTTTCATAATCTTCTTGGTCATCATATCCAATTCTAGTTTTAACTGTTACAGGAAGTTTTGTTGATGATTGCATTTTACTTAAACAATCAGCTACTAGATTTGGTTCTTTCATTAGACATGCACCAAATTTATTTTTTTGAACCTTTTTGCTTGGACAGCCAAGATTTAAATTTATTTCATCATAACCAAATTCTTCTCCAAGTCTTGCTGCATTAGCTAAAAGTGTTGGCGACGATCCACCTATTTGAAGTGCCAAAGGTTTTTCGTTAATATTGAATGATAAAAGTTTTTTTTTATCACCTCTTTCAATTGCTTCGGATACAATCATCTCGGTATATAAAAGAACATTTTTACTTATTAAACGTAAAAAATATCTTTCATGACGATCTGTACAATCCATCATTGGAGCGACTGATACTTTTCTATTCATAATATAAGATTGTTATATTATTTAATTAACTATTTGTAGACTCTGAATCTTTTTGTTCTTCGCTAGCTATTTCTTCATCTTTTAGATTATCTAAAGAAACATCTTCTTTTTGTGCTTCTATCGATTCTTCTGAAGATTCGCTTTCAATTGTCTGTTCTTCTGGAGAATTTTTTAATTCAGCAAGGTCTTCTTTGGATACTTCAATTTTTTGAGGAATTTTTCTAGCTCTTTTTGATGGTAATATTGGAACGCCACTCTTTGATATTTCACCTTTATAAAGACTTTCAAAATCATCGCCTACTACTTCATCGTCCTCTGAAGCATCATCAACTTGTTCGACATGTTTTCTAAGTTTATAAACGGCACTTTCAAGTAAATCTTTGACTTTAATATTTTCTTCAGCAATTTCTCTAAGAGAGATAACAGTATTTTTATCGTTGTCTCTATCTAAAGTAGGTTCCAATCCTGAATTAAGTTGAGTTGCTCTTTCTTTTGCAACTAATACTAATTCGTAAGGACTATCTACTTTATCTATACAATCTTCTACTGTTACACGTGCCATGCGAGCTATTTATACTTGGTAAACTTTAAAATCAAGTGATTTTTATGTTTTTGTAGGATTTAAGTTTTTTCTTATAAAGAACAAAGAAATTATCGAAACAGAAATATAAGCTGCAGAAACTAAAGAAATTTGCTCTATAGAAAAACCTCTATCTATCAAAATTCCAAATACAGCCGTCCCAAAAGCTGTAGCAAATACCATTAAAGCAGTAGTCAGAGCTTTTATAGATCCTATATATTTTACCCCATATATTTCAGCCCATGTTGATGATCCAAGAACATTACAAAGTCCGTTAGTAACACCAATCAATCCAAAAAACACAAAAGATGAAAAAGGATTGTCAAAATAAAACAATACCATTGCTGCAAAAAATAAAGGAATGTTCATATAAATTAAAATTTTTCTACTAGTAAATTTATCAATTAAAAAACCTGAAAAAATTAATGCTACAACTGAAAGTATAGAATAAGACATAAACGATTGTGCAATTATATATGGGCCCCAGTTCTTTGAAGAAAGTATAAAAGATTGATAAACAAAAGTTCCGGTAGCAATAGAAGGCATTGCTAACATATTTGCACAAACAATATAAAATCTATAATCTTTTATAACTTCAATTCTTTTCCATTGTTTAATATCTTCTTCATTAATAGTATTGTCTTCTGCTTTTTCCCTTGAATCAAAATTAAGATTTTTTACTAAAAAAAAAGAAGATAAAGGTAAAAAAATTAATACAATAATTGAAATTGCAATCCAAATATTTTGCCATTCCATAATTGTCAAAAGATAGATCATTAAAACGGGTAGAATAAATTCAGCAGCAGACAAACCAAACCACCCAGAACTTAATGCTTTTCCTCTTGATTTTGTAAAGTATCTAGAAATTGTTGTAGTAGCTGTATGAGACATCATGCCTTGACCTGAAAATCTCATTAACAATATTGCTACAAACAAAAAAGAAATCGATGAAATTTTAGAAAAAAAGAAACAAGAAAAACCAAGCAATAAAATAACAAAGAAAGCAAATCTAGAAATATCTATATCGTCAATTTTTTTACCTACCCAAATTAATATAAAACTACTTGTTAAAGTAGCTGCTGCATAAATTGAACCAAATTGTCCATGAGAGATAGATAGTTCATTTCTTATACTTGGATTAAATATTCCTAAAAAAAAACTCTGTCCAAAACTAGAAAAAAATGTAAATATAAAACCAAATATAATTACTTTTAAACTTAAACTTTTAAACATTTTTTTTTATGACTTGTAAAGTTGCTTTCATTGGTCTTGGTGTAATGGGTTACCCAATGGCTGGATATATATCAAAAGCCGGGCATAATGTAACTGTTTATAATCGTACAACTGCAAAAGCAGATAAATGGCTTACTGAATACAAAGGAGTAAAAGCAGAAACTCCTGCAAAAGCAGCTGATGGTGCAGATTTCGTTTTTACATGTGTTGGAAATGACAACGATCTAAAAGAAGTTACTTTTGGAGATAACGGAATTTTTAAAACAATAAAAAAAAACGCTATCTATATTGATAACACAACAGCTTCCGCAACAATCGCAAGAGAAATATATGACTATTCAAAAAAAAATGGTTTTGGATTTCTAGATGCACCTGTTTCAGGTGGACAAGCTGGAGCAGAAAATGGTGCACTAACAGTAATGATTGGTGGTGATCAAGAAAGTTTTGATAAAGCAAAAGATGTAATTGATTGTTACAGTAAAAAAATTAAATTACTTGGTAAAGCTGGAAATGGACAATTGGCTAAAATGGTAAACCAAATTTGCATTGGTGGATTGGTTCAAGCGCTATCTGAAGGAATAAATTTTGGTATAAAAGCTGGCCTAAATATGGAAGATGTTATTGA
>CAZABF010000063.1:0-4743 GCA_964483495.1 uncultured Candidatus Pelagibacter sp.
ATAAATTTGCAAGATTTATAAAATTTTGGAAAATTTTTAAATGAATTAATCATGTCATAAATCATTTGGCCATTTCCCGATCCAAGTTCTATAAGATTGATTTTTTTTGGGCATTTTAAATTTTGCCAAAATGAAACAGTCCAAACTGCCAACATTTCAGAAAAAAGTATAGATATGTTTGGAGAAGTTATAAAATCACCTTTATCTCCAAATGGATTATTTTTCATATAAAAACCATTTTTTGGATTGTATAAAGCTTGATTTATAAATTCATCTAGCGCAAAAAAGTTTTTGTTAAGACTCATTTTTTTTTATAAAATAAAAATAAACCAAACATTAAAAACAAAAAGCTTAAAAGCTGTCCCAGAGTTAAATTAAATAAAATATAACCAATTTGAACATCTGGCTCTCTCGTAAATTCAATAAAAAATCTAAATGTAGAATAAAAAATTAAAAATAAAGCTGATATGAAACCTGGAGATTTATAAATTTGTTTTTTAAATATAAAATTTAACAATATAAATAATATTATTCCTTCAAAAATTGCCTCATAAATTTGAGAAGGATGTCTAAACGCATTATCTATTCTTTCAAATTTTACCGACCAATATAAATTAGTTTCTCTTCCATATAGTTCAGAATTTATAAAATTTGCAATTCTTCCTAAAAAAATACCTATTGGTGCAGACATTGAAATTAAATCAAGAAACAAAAACGTATTAATATTATTTCTTTTACTAAAAACATATGTTGCAATAATTACACCCAGCAAACCACCGTGGAATGACATGCCACCTTCCCAAATCATGAAAATTTCTAATATATTTTTTGAGTAATAACTTAAATTGTAGAAAATTATGTAACCTAATCTGCCACCTAAAATTACACCAATAATTAGATATGAAATTAAATCATCAAATAAATTTAAAATTTTTTCATCTTTTATTAAAAATTTTTTACAATATATCCAAGCAAAAACTATTCCAAAAATATAAGATAAAGAGTACCATCTTATTTCTAAAGAAAAAAAATTGAGTGCAACAGGGTCAAAATTGTTAATAAACATATTGTAAATATAATATTTTAAATTATTAATAAAATATATGTCTAAATCTAGATTTGTTATTGATAAATTCGCTAAACTTTTTGAACAAGGTCTTTTGACTTCAAAAGATTTGGGTAATGAAATTTTAAATATATTAAAGTCAAAAAGAGATGAAATAGTATTTAAAATGAAACTAACTAGTAAAGATGAAACTGATATTTTAAATAAGAGGGTTGAAAAATTAGAAAAAAAGGTTGAAGTATTAGAAAAATTAAAAAAGAAAAAAAGAATTAAACAGGTAAAACGATCTTAATTTTTAAACCACCCATCTCAGACTTTCCTAACTCAATATTTCCCCCATGTGATCGAACTATATCTGATGCAATAGAAAGACCTAGGCCAACACTAGACCTTGTTTGGTTTCTACTTTTATCGACTTTATAGAATGGTTTAAATACATTTTCATACTCAGAAGAAGGAATGCCAGGACCATCATCTTCAACTAAAATTAATATACTTCTTTTTATTTTTTGCTGTGTAACTTTAATATTTTTAGAGAAATTAATTGCATTATCGAGCAAATTGTTTAGGGATCTTTGTATAAGATTTTTTCTCCCACTGAAAAAAACTTCAGTTTTTTGATCAACTAAAATATTTTTATTTTCATATTTTTTTACTATTGACATAATTAGTTCAGACAAATTAAATTTCTCACTTTTTTCTGTAAAATTTGATCGAGAAAATTGCAAATATTCATTCAGCATTTTTTCCATTTCATCAACATCTCTTGAGAGTTTATTTGTAATTTCTTTATCTTTAATAAATGCTAGTTGAAGCTTGATTCTTGTTAAAGGCGTTCTCAAATCATGACTAATTCCAGAGAGCATTTCAGATCTTTGGTTTAAATGTCTTAGAATTCGTTTTCTCATTCTATCAAATTCTAATCCAGCTTTTCTTATTTCTAATGCTCCGGAAGGTCTATAATCTTCTACATCTTCTCCTTTTCCAAATTTTTCAGATGCTTCTGCTAACTTAGTTATCGGTCTTGTTTGGTTTTTTAAAAATAATATAGCAATAAAGATTACAAGAATCGCAGGTAGAGTTATCCAAAGTGCAAACAATCTAACCGGAGTAGTAGACAATCTTTCTCTTGGAATAAAAAATTGAAAATAACCATTTTTATACTTTAATTTTAAGTCGATTAAATTTTTGTAGCCAGTTGTATCAAACCAATAATTAAAGTTTTGTGATTTTAATTCTCTTCGCAACGATCTGTCTATAGGGCTGAACCATCTTTCAGTAAAAATATCTGGAAAATTTTTATTAGTTTCATATTTTATATTAAATTGTAAATGATTCTCAAAAAGTTTAATTATTTGTTCTTTATCATTATTTTCATTTTCATAAGTATCGATAAAAGTTGCAATTTCATTTACCAAAGCTCTAGTCATTCCCTTTTTTGTTTTAATCCACAAGCTATCAAAAAATACAATTGAAATTGTAATTTGCATAATAATAATTGGAGCAGCAACAATTATTAAACTTCTATAAAATAATTGCTTAGGTAGAATTTTTTTTAAATAATTACTCAATCCATAAAACATAACCTTCTCCTCTAAGAGTCTGTAAAAATTTTGGATTTTTTGGATCTTTTTCAATTTTTTTTCTAAGTCTTGTAATAATCACATCAATGGATCTTTCTTTATCTAAATTTATTATTTTTCCAATTTCATCTCTCGAAAATGATTTTCCCGGAGAGTTAATCATAAACTCTAAAATAGTTTTTTCTGTATTATTGATTTTATATTCTTTTTTATCTCTAAATATTAAATGTTTGCTTAAATCAATTTTTACATTTCCAAACTCAATAAGTCTCTTAATATTTTTAGATTTTGTTTTATTTAATATATTTTTAATTCTTAGTGTTAATTCTTTAGGCTCAAAAGGTTTTATAAGGTAATCATCAGCTCCAATTTCTAGACCGTGAACCCTTTCATCAACTTCCCCCTTCGCTGTAAGCAAAATTATTGGTGTATATAATTTATTTTTATTTTCAGACGTAAAATCTAATCCACTTTTACCAGGCATCATTATATCTAAAACAATTAGATCAAATTTAATAATATTTACTTTTTTTTGAGCATCCTCAGCACTTTCTGCTGTAGTTACTAAATAATTATTTTCATTTAAATACTGTTTAACTAAATCTCTAATTCCATCATCATCGTCAACTACTAAAATGTGAGCTTCAAATTTTTTCATTTATTATTTTATTTAAAACATTGTTAAAATTTATTACTTCTTTAGAGCTAGAATTTAATAGAGCTTTGTAAATTCTTTTTTTTTGTACATTAAAAATTTCATTAAATAAATTAATTCCTTTTTCATTTAAATAAACGTGTTTTAATCTTGTGTCTTTTTTGTCCTTTTTAAAATCAACAACTTCCATTTCTATTAAATCTTTTAGGACTCTATTTAAGCTTTGTTTTGTTATTTTTAGTTTTTTTAGAAGCTCAGATATAGTTATGCCATCATATAAAGAAACAAGGTTAATTACTTTGTGGTGAGCCACACCTATAGAATATTTATCTAGAATTTTTTTGGCATCAGAGAAGGTTTCTCTGTAGCTCATCGAGATTTTTTCAATGAATTCTATTAATTGTTCATCCTTTAAATATAAAAGTTCTTTCATAATTGGTAAGTTATATTGACATATTCTACATACAAAGATATTTTTTTAAATAAATTAAATCTAAAAATTAAATCTAAATGACACCCTACGATAAGCGAGAAGGAAAAATCTGGTACAATAACGAATTAGTTGATTGGAATGATGTAAAATTACATGTTTTAAGTCACGGTCTACACTACGCTAGCTGTGTATTTGAAGGTCTGAGAGTTTACGATAAAGAAATATTTAAATTAGAAGAACATACAAAAAGACTTTTCCATTCAGCAAAAAGAATGGATATTAAAATTCCTTATTCAGAAGATGAAATTAATAAAGCTACTAAAAATATTGTTTCAGTTCAAAATGTTAAAAATGGATATGTGAGACCATTTGTTTGGAGAGGAAGTGAAATGATGGCGGTGTCTGCACAAAAAACAAAAATACATGTAGCAATAACAACATGGGAATGGGGGACATATTTTGATTCAAAATTAAAAACAGAAGGAATAAAACTAAATATTTCTAAGTGGAGAAGACCCGCACCTAATACAATTCCTTGGGACACAAAAGCTTCAGGATTATATATGATCTGCACTCTTTCAAAACATGAAGCAGAGAGAGAAGGCTACACAGATTCATTAATGCTTGACCATGAAGGAAATATTGCCGAAGCAACTGGAGCAAATATTTTTTTTAAAGATAAAAATGGAGAATTGCACACACCAATACCTGATAGTTTTTTAGATGGAATAACAAGAAGAACGGTAATTGAAATAGCAAAATCTAAAAATATCAAAGTAAATGAAAGAAAAATTTTACCAAATGAGCTTTCAAGTTTTGTTGGATGTTTTTTAACTGGTACTGCAGCTGAAGTTACTCCAGTTTCAAAAATTCTTGAACACACTTATAAAGTTTGTAATTTAATTTTAGATTTGTCAAACAGTTATGAAAAATTAGTTAGAAAAAAGAAAGCAGCTTAATTTTTTTCATCTTCAGATATTGCATGATCTATACCTTTTCTTAAATA
>CAZABF010000064.1:0-4699 GCA_964483495.1 uncultured Candidatus Pelagibacter sp.
TTATTGAATGATCTAGAGTTTCTCTGCTTGCTTTAGGATCCATTTTTTGAGGATCGTTTGCACCTGTTCCAATTACATAGTGTGTATGATGGCTTGTATAAATATCAATTTTTTTGATTTGATTAAGGTTTTGAATTTTTTTGTTAAGTTTTTTAGCTATATCGATAAGAGCTTGTGCTTGATATTCTGCAGAATATTCTTTTGTGTAAGTTTCTAAGATTGCTTTCTTTTCTTGATTTTTTTTTGGCAATGGAACTTTATATGTAGCTTTTTTACCATCAAGAATTTGAGCAATTACGCTATCTTCGCCTTCATAAATAGGGCTTGGTGCTCCTTCACCACGCATTGCTCTGTCAACAGCTTCGATCGCAAGTTTACCAGCATGAGCAGGCGCATAAGCTTTCCAACTGGAAATTTCACCTTTTCTCGATTGTCTTGTAGAAATTGTTGTATGAAGTGATTGTTGAATTGCTTGGTAAATTATTTTTGTATTTAATCTAAGCATTGTACCAATTCCCGCAGCTACACTTGGTCCGAGATGAGCAATATGATCAACTTTATGTTTATGTAAACAAATTCCTTTAACTAAATTCACTTGTACTTCATAAGCGGTAATTATTCCTCTTAATAAATCAATTCCGTTTTTTCTCTTTTGTTGAGCAACAGCTAAAAGTGGAGGTATGTTATCACCAGGGTGACTGTAATCTGCAGCCAAGAAAGTATCATGAAAATCTAATTCTCTTACTGCTGTTCCATTAGCCCAAGCAGCCCACTCACAATCAAATTTTTTTTTTGAATTAACTCCAAATAATGTTGCACCATTTTTTTTTGGATGTCTTAATGCCATTTTTCTTGAAGAAACTACTGATTTTCTATTTAAGGAAGCAATTGCAACTGAAGCATTATCAATAATTCTATTGATAACCATTTCAATAGATTTTTTATTTAACTTTGCATTGTCACTAGATATTTCAGCTAATTTCCAAGCAAGTTGATTTTTTTTAGCTAATTTAATTTTTGAGGGACAAACTTTTACAGTATGAGTTATCAATTTATTTCCAATTTTTATTGTTTTTTTAATACAACCAGGAATGACAATAATCAATATTAATAATTCAAATATTTACGAATTATTTTTTCAATTCCAACAAAATCTCTTATTAAATGATCATGTGGAATTTCATTAACATTTTTTTCAGTATATCCATTTTCTAAAAGTATCATAGGAATTCCAGCAGATCTTGCTGCTCCGCTATCATTTTCACTATCTCCAATCATTATACTTTTTTTTATATCTCCGTTCATTATTTCAATCATATTAGTTAGATGCCTTGGGTCTGGTTTGCAATAATCAAAAGTATTTCCACCAGCAACATATTCAAAAAAATCGTAAATTTTTATTTTTTTCAAAAAATCTACAGCCAAATGTTCTTGTTTGTTTGTACAAACACCCATTGGAATATTATTTGATTTTGCCCATTTTAAAAATTCATAAACTCCATTTATGAGTTTACTTTTTACAACGGTATTTTTTCCATAAAAATCAAGAAATTCCTTTGTCATTTCATTTTTAACTTTTTGATCAGTAATTTTTGATAATTCATTTTTTGCTGAACTCCATATTGATTTTCCAATCATTACAGCTGCTCCTTGACCAAGATAACTTTTTATTTCCTCCATATTTTTTGTATTATAACCAAATTTTTTCATTACGTGGTTGTGTGCACCCAAAAGATCTGGCGCTGTGTCAGCCAAAGTTCCGTCAAGATCAAATAATATTGTTAATTTTTGAGTCATTTTAAAAAAGTATTATTAAGAAATAATTTGTGAATTAAAGAACATGCTCACTAAATTATAAAGGATTTTAATAAATGAAACAAATAAATTTACAAGAAAATTTAAGAAGAAAATTTATAAAACAAGGAGTAAAAATGATTGCTCCTGACACAGTTTTTTTTTCAAAAGATACTAAAATTGGAAAAAATGTATCTATAGAACCATATGTTGTTTTTGGAAAAAAAGTAAAAATTTATAATAATGTAAAAATTCATTCATTTTCACATTTAGAAAATACCAAAATAGAAAATAATGTTAGCATTGGTCCTTATGCAAGATTAAGACCAGGAACAGTTTTAAAATCTGGCTCAAGAGTTGGTAACTTTGTAGAAGTTAAAAAAAGTACAATTGGAAAAAATTCTAAAGTAAATCATTTATCTTACGTGGGAGATTCTCATTTAGGAAAAAGAGTTAATATTGGAGCAGGCACAATTACATGCAACTACGACGGAGTTAAAAAAAATAAAACAAAAATTAAAGATGGAACTTTTATAGGCTCAAATTCATCATTGGTTGCTCCATTAACTATTAATGAAAATTGTATTGTTGGTGCAGGATCTGTTATAACAAAAAATGTAAGAAAAAAATCTTTAGCTTTAACAAGATCTTCTCAGGTAGAAATTAAAAATTATAAGAGAAAAAAATAATGTGTGGAATAGTTGGTATTACAAGTACTAAATCAGTAACTTCAATGATCGTTAATTCTTTAAGAAAACTTGAATACAGAGGATATGACTCCTCAGGAATTGCAACACTGCATAATGGAAATATTAACGAGGTTAAATGTGAAGGGAGAGTGGATGTTTTAGAAAAAAATTTAAATAAATCTAATTTAGTCGGAAATGTTGGTATTGGACATGTTAGATGGGCAACACATGGAATACCCAACACTCTAAATGCACATCCTCACTCTTCTGAAAATGTTTCCGTTGTACACAATGGAATTATTGAAAATTCAACATTATTAAAAAAACTCTTAATTAAAAAAGGCCATGTTTTTAAATCTCAAACTGATACAGAGGTAATTACTCATTTAGTTACAGAATACTTAAAAAAAAATGATCTTAAAAATTCAATAATCAAAATGCTTAAAAGATTGCACGGGAGCTTTGCTTTAGGAATTATTTTTAAAGATCAACCAGATTTAATTGTTGGCGCAAGAAGAGGCTCTCCGCTTGCTGTTGGATATGGACCAAATGAAAACTATTTAGGATCTGATTCATACGCTTTAAAATCAATGACAAATAAAGTTTCTTATTTAAATGATGGTGAATTTTGTATTGTAAAAAAAAATAATATTGATTTTTTTAATGAAAAAGGAAACAAAATAAATAAAAAAATATTAGAGCTTTCATCAAGTGAAAACAATTATGATAAAGGTGAATATAAACATTTTATGGCAAAAGAAATTAACGAACAGCCTACTACAATAAAAAATTGTATTAATGAATATATAGATAAAAAAAATAACGACATAAATATTTTTAATTTTCCTTGGAAATCTAAGGATATTTCGTCAATTGTTTTAATTGGATGCGGGACTGCTTACCATTCATGCTTGATTGCAAAATATTGGTTTGAACAATTAACTAATTTTGATGTTTCTGTTGATATTGCATCAGAATTTAGATACCGAAAAAATAGGTTTAAAGATAATGCTCTATATATATTCGTTTCTCAATCAGGTGAAACAGCAGATACTTATGCGGCATTAGATTTATGTAACAAAAATGATATGAAAACTTGCTCAATAGTAAACATTGTAGAAAGTTCTATCGCTAGAGACTCTAAATTTGTTTTACCAATACACTGTGGACCTGAAATTGGAGTTGCATCAACAAAAGCATTTATAGGACAAATGTTGGTACTATATTTGCTATGTCTAAAACTAGGAAAAAATAGAAAAGATATTTCAAATGATATTTTTTCAGAAAAAATTAAATCTTTAAAATCACTCTCAAACTTGTTAAAAAGCACTTTGTCTACCGAGAATGATATTCAATTAGTATGCAATTCATTTATTGAAGCAAAAGGTTCAATGTTTTTAGGCAGAGGATATTCTTTTCCGATAGCTTTAGAAGGAGCATTAAAATTAAAAGAATTAGCTTATGTTCATGCTGAAGGTTATCCAGCAGGAGAAATGAAACACGGACCTCTTGCTTTAATAGAAGAAGGTATGCCAGTGGTAGTTTTAGCCCCAAGAGATGATTACTATAAAAAAACTATTTCAAATATGCAGGAAGTAATTGCAAGAGGTGCAAAAGTTCTTTTAATTACTAATAAAAGTAAAGATGAAGTTTATTCAGAAAATATTTGGCAAACAATTGAGGTGGAAAATACATCTGATGATTTATTACCTTTTTTAATTACAGTTCCGTTACAAATGCTTGCTTATTATTCAGCCCTTAAAAAAGGATATGATATTGATAAGCCAAGAAATTTAGCCAAATCAGTTACTGTTGAATAATCAACAAACTCTGCTAGAACACTCCTAGGTTGAATATGAAAAAATGGAAAACAAATAGTTGGAGAAACTATCCTGTAAAACACATACCAAGTTATGGGAATGAAAAAGAACTTAATATGGTTCTTGGAAAAATAAAAAATTTTCCACCTTTGGTGTTTGCTGGAGAAACAAGACACTTAAAACAACAGCTTGCCGATGTTGTAGATGGAAAAGCTTTCTTGTTGCAAGGAGGAGACTGTGCAGAAAGTTTTGCTGAATTTAATCCAGATAATATTAGAGATTATTTTAAAGTAATGTTGCAAATGTCACTAGTTTTAACTTATTCAGCATCTTTACCCGTTGTTAAACTTGGAAGAATTGCAGGACAATTTTCTAAACCAAGAAGTGCACCAACTG
>CAZABF010000065.1:0-4601 GCA_964483495.1 uncultured Candidatus Pelagibacter sp.
ATTACAACAGCATTAGAAGCTTTTGCTAAAGATATATCTGTTTCTGTAATCATGCCTATATCAGACAAGATTATTTTTGGCTTGACTTCATCATGTTTTATTTGAGAAATAGCATTTTTTATTGCTTCTGAAGATCCATGAACATCTGATTTAATAATTATATTTAATTCTTCCGAAGTCTTATCTTTAAAAGCCGAGTCTTGTGTTACAAAAGCTAAAGGTTTTTTACCATCTAGATTTTCTTGAATTCTAGCTTCGCATAATGATTTAGCCTCTTTTTCATTTTCTAGCACAACAAAGTCATCTCCTGCTTTTGCAGCACCATTAATTCCTAAAACTTCTACTGGGGTTGATGGATTTGCTTCATTTACGCTTAGACCTTGATCATTAATTAAAGCTCTTACTTTTCCCCATTTCAGTCCACTTACAAAATAATCTCCTTTTTTTAAAGTTCCAGAAGTTACAATTATATTTACTATTGGTCCTCTGCCTACGTCAATTTTGGATTCCATTACAACGCCATTTGATTTTAAATCATAATCAGTTTTCAAGTCTAATAATTCTGCCTGCAACAAAACCGATTCTATAAGTTTATCTAAATTTTTTTTAGTTTTTGTAGATATTTCTACCATTAAAGTATCTCCTGACAACTCTTCAGCAATTAGTTCATGTTCTAACAGTTGGTTTTTTATTTTTTGAGGATCGGCTTCAGGAAGATCACATTTGTTTATAGCTACAACAATTGGAACTTTTGCAGCTTTTGCATGTTTAATTGACTCTATAGTTTGAGGTTTTACTCCGTCATCAGCTGCAACAACTAGTATAACTACATCAGTTAATTTGGATCCTCTTGCTCTCATTTCCGTAAATGCTGCATGTCCTGGTGTATCTATAAATGTAATTTTATTTGAATTATAAATTATCTGATAGGCACCTAAATGTTGAGTAATTCCACCAAATTCTCCAGATACAACATTTGCTTTTCTTAAAACATCTAAAACTGAAGTTTTGCCATGATCAACATGTCCCATTACAGTGACTATTGGTGGTCTACTTTTTAAATTTTGTGATTTTACTTCTTTAATTTTTTTTATTTTTTCTTCTGCCTTTTCTTCTTTAATTGGATTGTGTCCAAATTCTTGAACAAGGTATTCTGCAATATCAGAGTTAATGTTATGATTAATTGTTGCTGTTACTCCCATTGATAAAAGATGTTTTATTAGACTGCTAGACTGTTCAGCCATTCTATTTGCAAGTTCTCTTATTGTAATTACCTCTGGTATATTAATATCTCTTTTTACAGGCTTTAAATCTTCTAGTTCTTCATTTTTATTTAGTTCTTTATTTTCTTTTTTCTTTGCTCTTTTTAAAGAAGCTAAACTTCTTGCTTTAAATTCAATATCATCCTCACTTAGTGCTCTAGATACGGTCAGTTTTAGCTCTCTTCTTTTTGAACCAATTTTTCCTTTTTGAGCACTTTCTCCCCTTAATCTTTTTGTTGCTCTCTGTTCAGCCAGCTTTCTCTTTTCAAAATCATTTGCTGAAGATGGTTTTGAAGTTACAGGATCCCTAGGGACAAAATTAGTTTTAGATTTGTTAAATGTATTTCTTTGATGAGTGCTTTTGGAAAAAGAAGGTTTTGATCCAAATCTGGTATTTTTTTTTTCAATTACTACAGAGTTCTTGCCATATGATTTTGCTAATTCAATATTATTTATTGTTTTTTTTGAACTTCCAGAAATAGTTAACTTTAATTTTTTTTTTTCCATACATCATCTCTCAATCTTTATAAATTTTTTCTCTGGCTGACATAATTAATTCATCAGCTTCTTTTTTAGAAAGGGCAAAATCTTCCAAATATCCTTTAATTTTAACTCTTTCTCCTTTTACAATATCATAAGCTCCTGTAAGTTCGTCAGAGGATAGGTCTGCAAAATCAGTTAATTTTAAAATGCTTTGTTCTCCTAGGGTCACGAGCATACCTGGAGTTAAGCCTACATGATTAATTAATTCGCTTTCAAGACCTAAATCTTTTATTTTGTTATTTATTTCCATTTGATCTTTTTTGTAAAATTCGTTTGCTCTTTCAATAAGTTCTTTTGCTGTATCTTCTTCAATTCCTTCAATTTTTATTAAATTTTCAATTTTGCTATCTTTTATGTCGTCAATTGATGAAAAGCCTTCGGCTACTAATAACTGGCCGAGTGTTTCATCTAATTCTAAATTTTTAACAAAATTTTCTGTTTTTTCTTTAAATTCAAATTGTCTTTTTTCTGAATCCTCCTGATCAGTCATTATATTAATTTCATAATTTAATAATTTTGTCGCCAGCCTAACATTTTGCCCTCTTCTACCAATAGCTTTGCTTAAATTTTCTTCTGTAAGTATTACATCAAGTTTTTTTGACTCATTGTCTACATTAACTCTTTGAACTTCGGCTGGTGACAAAGCATTTGAAACAACTATTGCTGGGTCTTCAGACCAATTTACAATATCTATTTTTTCTCCTTGGAGCTCATTAACAACTGCTTGAACTCTACTACCTCTCATTCCCACGCAAGCACCTACAGGATCTAATGAAGTATCAATTGCTTTAACACATATTTTTGCTCTACTTCCAGGGTCTCTAGCAGCAGACTTAATCTCGATCAATCCATCATAAATTTCTGGAACTTCTTGAACAAAAAGTTTTTCCATAAATTTTGGATGTGCTCTAGATAAAAATATTTGCTGACCTTTTGGTTCTCTTCTAACATCTAAACAATATGCTTTTACTCTATCACCTGCTTTAATATTTTCTCGAGGTATCATTTCATTTTTTTGTATTATTGCCTCTGTTCTTCCAAGATCTACGATAACATTTCCAAATTCTAATCTTTTAACTATACCGCTTACTATGGTATCTTTTTTATCTTTAAAATCTTCAAATTGTCTTTCTCTTTCAGCTTCTCTTACATTAAAGCTTATAACTTGCTTGGCGGTTTGCGCTGCTATTCTTCCAAAATCAAATGATGGCAGAGGCTGTAAAACTTCATCTCCTATTTTTTTATCTTTGTTTGTTTCATTCATTTCGATTGCTTTATCTAAACTAATTTCTAAATTTGAATTCTCTGGTTTTTCTACAATCGTAAGCTGTCTAAATATTCCTATATCGCCACTATCTCTATCAATTAAGACCTTTATTTCATTTTCTGAGCCAAACTTAAATTTAGCAGCTTTTGCAATACCACTTTCCATAGAGTCAATAATTAGCTCTTTATCTATAGATTTTTCTAAAGCTACAGCTTCAGCTATTCTTAATAATTCAAGTTTGTCTGCTCTTCTATTTAACATTTTTATCTCACCCAAAAAAAAATGGGCCGTGGCCCATTTTGAAATTTCAACAATGTACCGTGAATATATGTATTTTTCTTATATTTTCAACTTTAATTACTTATTAAAAACATCTGCTTTATCTGTTTTTTCCCAAGAAAATGAGCCATCAGCTTCAGAAGCTCTTCCAAAATGGCCGTATGCAGCTGTTTTTTCGTATATTGGTTTATTTAAACCTAGCATTTCTCTAATCCCTCTTGGACTTAAGTCAAAATTATCGTTAATTAATTTTTCTACATGTTTATTTTTCTCTTCGTCGTTATCAAAAAGATCTACATAAATTGATAAAGGTTTTGATACACCAATTGCATAAGCAAGTTGAATTAAACATTTATCTGCAATCCTTGAAGCTACAACATTTTTTGCTAAATACCTTGATGCATATGCTGCTGATCTATCGACTTTAGTAGGATCTTTTCCTGAAAAAGCTCCACCACCATGTGGTGCTGCTCCTCCATATGTGTCTACAATTATTTTTCTTCCTGTTAATCCACTATCTCCATCAGGACCGCCGATTACAAAATTTCCAGTAGGATTTACATAAATTTCATTTTCATCCAATTCATTTAAAAGATTTTTTGGAATAGATTTTTCAATGTATGGTTTTACTAATTCTCTTACTTGAGATTGATTTACATCTGCTGAATGTTGAGTTGAAACTACTACTGATTTTACATTTGCTGGTTTGCCATCTTTATATTCTATAGTAATTTGACTTTTTGAATCGGGCTCAATATTTTTTAACTTACCCGATTTTCTATCTTCCGCCATCAATCTTAAAATTTTATGTGAAAAATGTATTGGTGCAGGCATTAGTACATTTGTTTCGTTACATGCATAACCAAACATTATTCCTTGGTCTCCAGCGCCTTCATCTTTATTTTCAGATGAGTCTACACCCATTGCTATATCAGCAGATTGGGAATGTAGATAACTTTCTATCTTTGTAGTATCTTTCCAAGAGAAGCCTTCTTGATCATAACCAATATCCTTAATACATTCTCTAACTTTTTGAATTAAATCATCCTTTTTAATTTCTGGTCCTCTTACTTCTCCAACTAAAACAACTTTATTTGTTGTTGTTAATGTTTCACAGGCAACTCTTGAATGGGGTTCTACACCTAGATAAGTGTCTACCACCATATCTGATATCCTGTCACAAACTTTATCTGGATGTCCCTCTGAAACTGACTCACTAGTAAATAAAAAATTTTTCTTCATTTATTCTC
>CAZABF010000066.1:0-4509 GCA_964483495.1 uncultured Candidatus Pelagibacter sp.
AAAGACAAAGAGCTAGAGAAGAAAAAAAAATAAGGGAAGATGAACAACAAAGATTGAAGGACTTGGAAGTTCAAAAGCAGAAAGAAGAGAAACAAAAAATAAAAGATGAACAACAAAGATTAAAAGATTTGGAAGTTCAAAGGGAGAAAGAAGAGGAACAAAAATTAAAAGAAGAAAACCACAAGTTACAATATGAGCAGCAAAAATTAAATGAAACTGCACAAAAGTTGAAAGATTTAGAAACACAAAGAATAAAAGAAAGAGAGGCTCAGATATTAGCAGAGCAAGAAGAATATAAAGAAAAAGAAAAAGAATTGAGATTAAAAGAACAACAACAAAAAGCAGAAGAAAAAGAAAAGAGAGTAATTGAACAACAACAAAAAGCAGAAGAAAAAGAGCGGAAATTAAGAGAAGAGGAACTTAAATTAATAGAAGAAAAAGAACAAAGAGAATTAGAAGCTAAAATTGAAGAAGAAAAAAGAATTAAAGAAGAACAAGAAAAATTAAGACAATGGGAATTAAAATTTGATGAAGAACAAGCAAAAAGAGAAGACGAATTGATAAGAAAGTTTTATAAAGATAATGAAGACGACAAAACAGATACTAGTGAAGACGACAAAACAAATAATAATTACGAAGAAAAAAATTAATTTTTAAGTAGAGAGTATTTCATTAAATTTTTACACCAGCACCTTTTAAAAAAACAGCATTTTCATCTAGTTGCCATCTAGGTTTTGCAGGAAAACTTAAATCATCGAATTGATTTTGTTTAAATTTTTCTAAACCAGCAAATGCAATCATTGCAGCATTATCTCCACATAAGTTAATTGGAGGAAATATTGCTTCAAAATTTTCTTCATTACAAAGTTTTG
Source organism: uncultured Candidatus Pelagibacter sp. (assembly GCA_964483495.1). Lineage (GTDB taxonomy): Bacteria > Pseudomonadota > Alphaproteobacteria > Pelagibacterales > Pelagibacteraceae > Pelagibacter. The sequence goes on from CAZABF010000066.1 coordinate 873, forward strand.
TTAAAGTTTCTCTTATTTTTTTATTTGCCGCAACACCACCAGCAACAACAAAGGTTTTTTTCTTATCTCCGTTAATATTTTTAAATTCTTCAAATGCAACTTTACTTTTTTTGTATAATATTTCCTCGATTGTTTTTTGAAAAGAAGCTGCAAGATTATATTTATCTTTTTCATTTTTTATATTTTTTGTAATTCTAAGAATTGCTGTTTTAAGTCCAGCGAAAGATAAGTTACAGCCGCCTTTATTAATTATGGGTTTTGGTAAATCAAATTTTGTAGGATCACCTTTTTTTGCCAAAACTTCTATTTGAGGACCACCTGGAAATTCAATACCAAGTAATTTTGCAGTTTTATCAAATGCTTCTCCTACAGCATCATCAATAGTTGTTCCAAGTCTTTTGTATTTTCCAAGTCCTTCTACACATAGAAATTGGCTATGACCTCCAGATATTAAAAGCAAAAGATAAGGATAATTAATTTTTGAATTTAATTTAGGACTTAGAGCATGACCTTCTAAATGATTAACTGCAATAAATGGTTTTTTTAAAGATGCCGCGATAGCTTTACCAAAATTTAGTCCAACAGATAAACAAACTATTAGTCCAGGACCCGCAGTTGTTGCAACTGCATCGACATCATTTAAATTAATTCCGCTTTCATCTATTGCTTTTTTTGCAATTAAATCAATTTTTTCTATATGAGCTCTAGCAGCAAGTTCAGGAACAACTCCTCCAAACTCTTTATGGATATCTACTTGGCTTGAAACTATATTAGATAAAATTTCAGGCTCACCTTTGTTATTTTCTCTAATTAAAGCTACTGCAGTTTCGTCACAACTAGTCTCTATTCCAAGAATTACTGGTTTTTTTGACATAAATTAGTTTTTATTAATTTCAAATTCTAAATATAAAGATGGAGTATAAATTAATTTAATGAAAAGCAAAAAAATTATTCTTGGATCTAGAGGAAGTAAATTAGCACTAATTTATGCTGAAAAAGCAAAAGAAAGAATTTTAAAAGTTTCAAAAGAGTTTGAAATAGAGAGTGTTGAAATAAAAAAAATTACAACATCAGGAGATTTAAATCAAAAAGATAGGCTTTCCGAAATAGGTGGTAAGGGACTTTTTTCAAAACAAATAGAAAATGAATTATTAGAAAATAATATTCATATAGCAATTCACGCTTTAAAGGATATGCCATCGGATGAAACTGAAGGATTATCAACTAATTGTTTTTTAGAAAGAAATGACCCTAGAGAAACATTAATTTCTAAAAATAAAATAAAATTTAAAGATTTAAATCAAAATTCAATAATTGGAACCTCTTCTTTTAGAAGAGAGTTTCAATTAAAAAATAAAAGAACTGATTTAAATTATAAATTAATCAGAGGCAATGTTGACACTAGAATTAAAAAGTTAAGTGAAAATTTATATGATGCAATAATCTTGTCTTATGCAGGTATTAATTTTTTAAATTTAAATGAACATATTTCTGAAATTTTTTCTACTGATGAAATTATTCCAAGCGCTGGACAAGGAGTTATAGCATTACAATGTAAAAGCGATGATGAATATATAAAAAATGTTTTAAAAAAAATAAATGATGAAAAAACTTTTAAAAGTGCTCAAGCCGAAAGAAATGTTCTTAAAGTTTTAGAAGGAGACTGTGAAACAGCAGTGGGTGCAATATCACTAATAAATAATGAAAATATGACACTTGAGGCAGAACTTTTTTCTTTGGATGGAAAAGAAAGATTTTATTGTAAGTCTTCCAAAGATATAAAGCATGCAGCAGAATTAGGAATAGAAATTGGTGAAAATTTAAAAAAACAATCTAAGGGAAGTTATAAAAAATAATATGCATATTTTGTTTACAAGACCTTTGGAAGATAGTGAGGAGCTAATATTAAAATTTAGAGATCTTGGTCATAAAGTTTCACATATGCCAGTTATTCAAATTGAAAAAGTTGAATATGAAAAAATAAATTTTTTAGATTATAAAGCAATAATTTTTACAAGTGCTAATGCATTAAAATTCTTAGATACAAAACTGATTGATAAAAAAATTATTTGTTTTTGTGTTGGGAGCTCAACGGAAAAAAAGGCACTTAGTCTTGGATTTCAAAATGTTATAACAGCCGAAGGAAATGTAAGAACTTTAAAAGAATTAATATTACAAAATTTTAATTCTTCTGATGGAAAAATGCTTTATGTAAGTGGAGAAATTATTTCAAATGACCTTGATAAAAATTTAGTATCACTAGGTTATAATGTAAAAAGAGTAATTAACTACATTTCAAAACCCAATCATCAATTGGATGAAACATTTATTGAAAAACTAAGATCAAATATGCCCGATATTGTTTATGTTTATTCTCAAAACAGTGCTTTAAGCTTCTTAAAATTAATAAATAATTACAAATTAAATGATTTTTGGATGAATACTAATTTAATGTGCATTAGTGAAAAATCCTCGACAGTATTAAATAAAATCAAGTGGAAAAAAATTTTTATTTTTAATCCTGGAGAAGAAGAATTTTTGCTATATAAAATTTAAATATGGAATTATTTAATAATTTTAAATCTTTGTTTCTTTCTGTCTGGGAAAGAGGAATTCTGGGTGTAGATATTCTTCAAATATTAATTGGTATTGGAATATTTTTAATTTTTTTAATATTTAGAGGAATAATTGGTAAATTAATTATCAAAAGATTAGAAAATATAGCAAAACGAACAACAAATAAATTTGATGATTCTTTTGTTTCCGCAATGGAAGGACCGGCAAGATTTTTACCAATAGTTATTGGTTTTTTTATTGCAAGTTACTATATGTCGTTTTCAGAAGAAAGCAGAGAAATTGTAGATACAATTAATAGAACTTTAATAACCATTTTTATTTTTTGGGTTATGCATCAAATTATAGAACCGGTTTCTTATGTATTAAGTGGTTTAAATAAAATTTTAACCAGAGAACTTATTGGTTGGATTATTAAGTCATTAAAAATATTAATTTTTATTTTAGGTTTAGCTGCAGTACTTGAACTTTGGGGGATAAAAATTGGACCAATTATTGCAGGTTTAGGTTTATTTGGCGTTGCTGTTGCTTTAGGTGCACAAGATTTATTTAAAAATTTAATTTCAGGAATATTAGTATTAGTTGAAAAAAGATTTAAGATTGGAGACTGGATTTTAGTTGAAGGAATAATTGAAGGAATTGTGGAAAAAATAGGTTTTAGATCAACTGTTATAAGAAAATTTGATAAATCAATTGCAATTATTCCAAATTTTCAATTTGCAGAAAATGCCGTAATAAACATAAGCCAAACAACAAATTGGATTATTAGTTGGGTAATTAATTTACAATATGACTCAACAGTTGATCAACTTAAAACAATAAGAAATGAAATTGAAGATTACATAAAAAAAAATGAAGATTATAAACCTGAACTTGGATATGCAGTTAGGATTGATAAGTTTGCAGACAGTTCAATTGACATGTATGTTCGTTGTTTTACTAAAACAGATGATTGGGATGAATGGTTAGCTGTTAAAGAAAGACTGGCAATTCAAATAAAACAAATTGTCGAAAAAAATGGAGCTTCATTTGCCTTTCCTAGTCAGTCGATTTATGTTGAGAA
>CAZABF010000067.1:0-4470 GCA_964483495.1 uncultured Candidatus Pelagibacter sp.
TTTCCAGTTGGGTTAAACCTAACTTCTGCCGATTCCCATAAACCTATACCACATCCTAACATCATAACTACTGGTGATGGTGCTATTCCACAAGCTTCAAAATATGAACATAAGCCTATTCCTCTTAACTTACCTTTAGACTCTGAATCTTTTTTTCTTTTTTCAAAACCTTTGTAATCAGCTGCTTCCATTGCTTTATTTAAACCAGTTACATAATCTCCTGAGTCTACTTGATGAACTAAAGTTTGTTTAAATGGAAATTCAGTAGGAAAGTTTTTCATTCTTATTTCAGCAGGATCCATACCTAATTCTCTTGCTGCTTTTTCGACAAGTGTTTCAATTGTATATGTTGCTTCCGGTCTCCCCGCTCCTCTATAAGCATCAACGGGTGCGGTGTTACTAAAAACTGCTTTTACATTAGTATATGCGGCAGGCATTTTGTATACACCCGTAGCACAAGGACCAAACAAATAAGTTGGTGTTACAGTTGCAAATACGGAAGCATAAGCTCCTATATTTGCTATTGTTTCATTTTTAAATCCTAAAAATGTTCCATCATTTTTTACTGCAAGTTCGGCATGTGTAACATGATCTCTTCCATGACAATCTGATAAAAAAGATTCAGTTCTATCGGCAACCCATTTTACTGGTCTTTCAATTTTTTTTGTAGCCCAACTACAAACAACTTCTTCAGCATACGGGTAAATTTTTGAACCAAATCCACCTCCAACATCGGGAGCTATAACTCTTAATTTGTTTTCAGGTGCAACGCCATTGAATGCAGAAATAATTATTCTCGCTAAATGCGGATTTTGGCTAGTGCTATATAAAGTTATTTCTTCAGTAGATGGATTATAATCAGCGTTTGCTGCTCTTGGTTCCATAGCATTTGGAACAAGTCTATTATTTATTAAATCAATTTTAATAATTTTGTCTGCTTTATCAAAAGCTTCTTTTACTTTAGCTCTATCTCCTAATAACCAATCAAAACATAAATTTTTTGGAATATCTTTGTAGATTTGGTCTGAGTTCATAGCTTCTTTTGTATCCACCACGGCTTTCAAAATTTTATAATCTACCTTAACAAGTTCTGCTGCATTTCTAGCTTCATCAAGCGACTCTGCTATTACAACTGCAACATGGTCTCCTACATAATTAACTGTATCGCTTGCAAGTGGTGGGTGAGCTGGAACTTTCATATCTGAACCATCTTCGCTTTTAATTTTCCATCCAGCTATCAAACCTCCTATTTTATCATTAGCTATGTCTGCTCCTGTAAGCACAGATATTACTCCTGGAGCTTTTAAAGCTTTAGAAGTATCAACTTTTTTAATTTGAGCTCTAGCATGAGGAGAACGTACGAAATATGCAAAAGTTTGATTAACAAAGTTTACGTCTGCAGTATATTTTCCTCTACCTGTTAAAAGTTTCTTGTCTTCTTTTCTTTCAACTCTTGATCCAACTAAGCTTGCCATAATTTTATATCCTCCTACATTTTTGAAGCTGCTTCTTTAACAGCAGCTACTATATTTTGATAACCAGTACATCTACAAATGTTTCCTTCTAACCACTCTCTAATTTCTGTATCGCTTGGTTTTTTATTATTTTTTAATAAATCAATTGCACTCATAACCATCCCTGGAGTACAAAATCCACATTGAAGACCATGAAGTTTTTTGAATGCTTCTTGCATTGGATGCATTTTTCCATTTTGAGCTATACCTTCAATTGTTGTTATTTTAGATCCATCCACATCTGCAGCAAATGCTGTACAGCTTTTTATTGATTTTCCATCTACATGAACTACACACGCTCCACATTGACTCGTATCGCATCCAACATGTGTGCCTGTTAAGTTTAGAATATCTCTTAAAAAAACTGATAAAATAGTATGGTCATTTATCTCTTTTGTAATTTTATTACCATTTACTTCAACGCTCACCTTTTTCATGTTCCACACCTCCCTTGAAAAAGTTAGTAATTTGTTTTGTTTATATAAACACAATAAAAAAAAATGTTCAAATAGTTATGGAATAAAGATTCTAGTATAGCGCGATTTATTTGATTAAGAATATTAATATCCCTAATAAAATTATTGATGAAATATAAATTAAAAATTTATTATTGAATTTTTTTGCAATTTTACTTTTGGGAATTGCTTCTTGATTTTTGCTTTTGGGTTTAGAATCTGTTTCCGTTGAAATTAAATTTGAAAAATTGCCAAAAAAAATATCTGCCATTTTTTTTGCTGTCATGTCAATTAATCTTGAGCCAACCTGTGCAATTTTTCCACCAACATTTGCTTCAACTTCATAAATTAGTTTAGTTCCACCTTCAGAGTCTTCTAATTTAACTTTCGCCTCTCCTGAAGCAAAGCCAACGGGTGAGTTCCCAGATCCTTCAATCACATAACTATTTGGTGCATTAATCTCTTTTAACTCAATATTTCCTGTAAAACTTGCATTAAAAGGACCAATTTTATTTGTTGCTGTGGCTGTAAATTCAGTTTCAGAATCTTTTTTAAAATCTTCACATCCAGGAATTGATTTTTTTAATATTTCTGGGTCATTTAAAGCTTCCCATACCTTTTGTTTTTCTAGATTAATTTGATATGATCCGCTAAGCTTCATAAGTTATTAATATACTAATCAATTATGGATGATAATACAAAAAAAGATTTACAGTCAGCAGTCTTCGAAAGATTAATTGAACATCTCAGAAAAAGAAACGATGTTCAAAACATTGATATAATGAATCTTGCTGGTTTTTGCAGAAATTGTTTGTCTAAATGGTATAGAGAAGAAGCTGAAAAAAAAGGTATAAATATTTCTGATCCAGATGCAAGAGAACATGTTTATGGAATGCCTTATTCAGAATGGAAAGAAAAATATCAAAAATAAAATAAATTTATTTTTCTTTGAGTCTAGGAAATAATTCTACAAAATTACAAGGTTTATGATTTATATCCAATTGATAAACTAAAATTTCATCCCATGCATCAGTAACTCCTCCTGAAGATCCCGGTAGAGCAAATATATATTTACCATTAGCTAATACTGCGCATGCTCTTGATTGCATAGAAGAAGTACCAACAGTTTTTAAACTGATTGTTCTGAAGATCTCACCAAATCCTGGAATATGCTTGTCTGCTATTTCATTTAAGGCTTCAGGTGTAATGTCTCTTCCTGTCAATCCAGTTCCTCCTGTTGTTATAACAATATCAATTTCTTTTTTTTCAATCCATTGATTAAGAATTTTTATTATTTCATCCTTAGTATCCTTGCAAATTTTTCTATCTATTAAATTGTGATTTGCTTTTTTAATTTTTTCTACAAGTATAGCTCCAGATTTATCTGTATCTAAAGTTCTTGTGTCGGTTACTGTTAGAAGTGCTATATTAACGCTCATAAAATTAAAATGATTATACTATCTATATCATTCTTTGTAACTGCCATTTTATATGCCAGTGTTGGATTTGGTGGTGGATCTACTTACCTTGCTCTATTACTTATATTAGACGTTCCTTATTATATTTTTCCAGTAATAGCTTTGATATGTAACATATTTGTAGTTTCAGGAAATAGTTTCAACTACATCAGAGCAGGAAATTTAAATTTAAAATTATTAATTCCATATTTGATTGGATCTATGCCACTTGCATACATTGGGGGATCTTTAGAAATAGATAAAAACTTATTCGAATTTTTTTTATTTTTAGTTTTAACTTTTGCTGGAACAATGCTTTTAATAAATTTTAAATCGTATGATGATGAAAATGCAACATATAAAGATATTCCAATGATTATTTCAATTTTAATAGGTGGAATATTAGGTTTTGTTTCTGGAGTTGTTGGAATCGGGGGTGGTATATTTTTAAGTCCAATTCTTTTTTTAATAAAAGCAGGTAAACCAAAGCATATAGTTACTGCTGCTTCTTTATTCATTCTTATTAACTCAATTTCTGGTGTTATTGGTCAATTAACAAAAAATATTGTTTTAATTGAAGTATCAAATTACTGGTATTTGTTTTTGACTGTAATGATAGGTGGCCATATTGGTAATTTTTTAAATTTAAAAATATTTCCAACTAGAATTTTAGCCTTGGTTACAGCAGCTCTTGTATTGTTTGTTGCTATTAGAATTGGTGTAAAATTATTTGCTTAAAATGGACATAAACTATTTTAAATCAACCAGGATTCTTGACGGAGGTATGGGTCAAGAATTGCTTATTAAAGGATTAAAACCAAAAGGAACATTGTGGTCTGCACATGCTTTAATTGATGAGAGTTGTCATCAAATGGTTATTGATGCTCATTTAGATTTTATAAATGCTGGAGCTGAAGTAATAGTTACATCAACATTTACTGCTCGAAGAAATAGATTAATACAAAATGATTGTGAAAAATATTTTGAACAAATAAATATTAAAGCTGTTGAATTAGCTCAAAAAGCAAGAGATATCTCAAAAAA
>CAZABF010000068.1:0-4455 GCA_964483495.1 uncultured Candidatus Pelagibacter sp.
TATTTAACAAAAAAAATATTTCTAGAAAAGAATGTTTGTTGCTACCTTTTAAAACTCTTATGAAAGCATTAAAATTATAATTAAAAATGAAAAAAGTTGATATTATAAAATCAGTTTTAGCTGGATCGTTTTCTGCTGCAACCATTGGAGTGCTCACTTTGCTTACATATAAAACAGAATTTGGTGTTTTTTTGATAACATCTTTTGGATCTTCAATGGTTTTACTTTTTGGATACCCAGAAAGCACTTTTTCCCAACCAAAAAATATTTTTTTTGGTCATTTATTAACTTCGGTAGTTGGTATTTTATTTTTATATATTGTTCCTCTACCAATTTATTTGCTTATCCCTTTGGCCGTAGGTTTTGGTGCTGCTTTAATGATATTACTGAATATAGTTCATCCTCCGGCAGGCGCAAATCCTATTATAGTTATTATGGGCAGTGTATCAATTGATTATTTAATAAATCCAATAATAACTGGCTCGCTGATAATAATGTTTTTTGGAATAATTTTAAATCGACTTATATTGAAAAAGAAATATCCTTTATAAATGAACATAAAATACAACGTCATAAAACTTAAAGAAAATAAAAAAGAGGAGATAAAAGATTATGTATCTGTAGAAGAGCCTTTGGAAATGAATTTACGCTTTAAAAAGAATGGTAATTGGCAGACAGAAAATTTATCTATTACAATGAGAACACCTGGTAAAGACGAAGATCTTATTGTGGGGTTTCTTTTTAATGAAAGAATAATAGAAAATGTTAGCCAAATAGTAAAAGTAAAAAAACAAGGAAATAAAGTTGGAGACTACAATATTCAAAACAAAATTGAAGCCACAATTAATAGTAACAAAAAAATTGATATTGGTAAGTTAAAAAGAAACTTTCTAACGAACTCTTCATGTGGAGTTTGTGGAAAAACTACCCTGGATACGGTTGAAATAATTAAAAATGAAAAGTTAAATTTATCTTTTCCTAAAATTAAAAAAGAAATCATAATGAAATCTTCAGAATTATTATTGAGTGAACAAGCTGAGTTTTCAAAAACAGGTGGCATACACGCAAGTTCATTGATTGACGATTCTGGAAAAGTAATTGTAACAAGAGAAGATGTTGGAAGACATAATGCTCTGGACAAACTTATCGGTTATTCACATAAAAATAAATTAATTGATAATAATTCTCAATTCATAGCGTCTTCTGGTAGGTTAAATTTTGAATTAGTTCAAAAAGGTTTGATGTCTGACATAGGCGTTATGGCAGGCGTAGGCGCGCCCACAACTCTTGCTGTAGATTTAGCAAAACGTTTTGGAATGACTCTTTTAGGTTTTGTAAAAAATAACAGTTTTAATATTTATACAAATAAAGAAAGAATTATATTATAAGGCTTAAATGTCTAAAAATATTAGTAAGCTTTCTGGACGTATTGGTTTGAAAAACAACTTATTTCAAAAAATCTCTGAAAGATCTTTAAATTCTAAGAAAGATGAAGGCATGAAAACCTTGGCTGATGAATACAATATGGGAGTATCAACTATTCATGGAGCTGAAAGTTTTTATGAATTTTTAAGACCTAGTCATAGAGAAAAAAAAGCATTTATTTGTAATGGGAGTGCATGTTTGTGTGCTGGAACTCAAAAAAATTTGATAAATAAATTAGAAAGTAAACTTGGTAAAGACAAAGTGGGAACAATGTTTTGTCTGGGTTATTGTTATGAAAATCATGCATTTCATTATGATGGTGAAAATTATGCTGGTCAAGATATAAATAATATTGATCAAATCATAAAGGGCGAAAATATCAAACAGAAAAAATTTGCTTCTAAAAGTTTTGCTTCTACAAGTTTTTTAATGGATGAAAAACTTTTGAATATAGAGCAATTTAAAAAATTATTAGAAAAATTTATAAATACTGACAAAAAAGAAATAGTTAAATCACTTTTAGATTCAAACTTATGTGGGAGAGGAGGCGCTGGTTTTCCAACAGGAATGAAATGGGATTTTTGTGGTAGAGAAAAATCAGAAAAAAAATATATAGTTTGTAACGCTGATGAAGGAGATTCTGGAGCTTTTTCCGATAGATATTTGTTGGAAGACCAGCCATTAAAAGTTCTATTTGGAATGATAATTTGTGGATATGTTATAGGAAGTGATGAAGGTGTTTTATATATTCGTGGTGAATATCCAAAATCAATTGAATCGATTAATGGCTCAATAAATTCATTAAAAAATTCAAAACTTATAGGAAAAAATATTTTAGGAACAGATTTTTCATTCGATTTAAATATTTGTATTGGACAAGGAGCTTATATTTGTGGTGAAGAAACAGCTCTAATTGCATCTATTGAAGGTAGAAGAGCTGAGGTTGATGTAAGACCTCCTTTTCCTGTTACAGAAGGTTTGTATAAGAAGCCAACAGTGGTAAATAATGTGGAAACTCTAGCTGCTGCTACAGGAATCCTGATACATGGATCAGATAAATTTTCTTCAATAGGAAACAAAAAATCCGCGGGTACTAAGTTGGTTTGTTTTGACAGTTTCTTTAATAACCCAGGAGTATATGAAATTGATATGTGTACTCCAATGAAAAAAGTAATAAATAATATTGGAGGTGGTTTTAAAGAACCTGTAAAAGCTTTACAAATTGGAGGGCCTTTGGGAGGAGTTGTTCCTATTGAGGTTGCAGAAAAATTAAATTTAGACTTTCAAGAATTCATGAATGCTGGTTTTATGTTAGGTCATGGAAGCATTGTAAGTATTCCAAAAAATTTTAAAATGATTGAATATATTCACCATTTGTTTGAGTTTACAGCAGAAGAATCGTGTGGCAAATGTTTCCCTGGAAGAATAGGTTCCTACAGAGGCAAGGAAATGTTTGATCAAGCCTTAAATAAATCACACAAAATTCCAATGAAAGTACTAAATGATTTGTTAAAAACAATGAAAGAAGGTTGTTTGTGTGCACTGTGTGGAGCAATACCAGTGCCAATAAGCAATATATTAAAATATTTTGGCGATGAAATTAAAAATGATATATTACCCGAAAATTAATGAGCTCTGAAAAAAGAAAAATTGCATATATAAATGGAAAACCATATGAAATTGGTTCAAAGCACACTTCTATATTGAAATTTGTTAAAAGTTATATTGGAGAAAAAACCGTTCCAACATTATGCGATGATCCAAATTTAGTTCCTTATGGTGCCTGTAGAGTTTGTTCTGTTGAAGTTGCGCTAAAAAAAGATGGTCCAACTAAAGTTGTTGCTTCATGCCATACTCCAGTAGCAGAAAATCAGTATATTTTTACCAATAATGAAAAATTAACATCTTTAAGAAAAAATATTGTTGAACTAGTTTTAACTGACCATCAAATGAATTGTGGTACATGTGAGGTAAACAACAACTGTGAACTTCAAGATGTAGCTAATGATCTTGGTGTAAAAGATCATAGATATAATAATCCTAAACAACATAAAAGAATACCAAAAGATACTTCCCATGCTTATATGAGAATGAATTTAGATAACTGCATTAATTGTGGAAGGTGCGTAAGAGCATGTGATGAAATTCAAGGATCTTTTGTTCTTACAATGAGCGGTAGAGGATTTGAATCTAAAATAACAACTGATAATGATATGTTATTTGGCGACTCATCGTGTGTATCATGTGGTGCTTGTGCACATACTTGTCCAACTGATGCTATTTCGGATGTGTTTGCATCAAAATCAGGTAATTATGACAAAAAAGTTAGAACAACTTGCTCTTATTGTGGTGTTGGATGCAACCTGGAAGCTTCAGTAAAAGATGGAAAAGTTGTATCAATAAACACGCCTAAACAAACAGAGGTAAATGCAGGACATACTTGTGTAAAAGGAAGGTATGCATTTGGTTTTTATGAACACCCGGATAGACTTAGAAATCCTTTAATTAAAAAAAATGGTAAATTTGAAAAAGCTTCATGGAACGAGGCATATGATTTTATTAAAAACAAACTAGAAAAAATTAAAAAAGAAAGCGGACCTGATTCTATAGCAGGTATTTCTTCGGCTAGATGTACAAATGAAGAAAATTATATTTTTCAAAAAATGATTAGAGCTGTGATTGGAACAAACAACATTGACTGCTGTGCAAGAATTTGTCATTCACCAACTGCTTGGGGTATGCAACAAACATTTGGAACAGGTGCTGCAACAAATTCCACGGAAGATATCTATCATGCAGATTTATTTTTAGTAATTGGTGCAAATCCAACTAATGCTCATCCGGTGACTGGTGCAAAAATTAAACAACAAGCTATGAAGGGCAAAAAACTTATTGTTCTTGATCCAATTGAAACAGAATTGGCAAAATTAGCAGATTATCATATTAGGCTTAGACCAGGAACAAATGTAGCAGTGCTTAATATGATGCTTTACTTCATTGTTAAATCAAAACTTTATAAAAAAGATTTTA
>CAZABF010000069.1:0-4199 GCA_964483495.1 uncultured Candidatus Pelagibacter sp.
TTCCTTTTGATAAATATTGGGAAATTGCTCATAATTATCTAGTATTTTTTCATGGTCTTTTGTGATTTCCCAGATAGCTCCCGCAACTTTAGATCCTTTTTTTCTGACTATATTTGCATAGCCAAACTTGTTTAATTTATTTGGATGAGAAAATATCATTTTGAAATCTTTAAGAAAAAAAGATTTTAAATATTTTGATCCAACACATCTAATATTTTTCATTTGATGATGATTTAAATTACTTCCATAGGCAAAATAAAACATATTAATCTCTACTTATTATTTCAATTTTTTTTTCTTTAACAAAATCTAATATCTGTGAACTACAAATATTAATTCCATTTTGATCTTCAGATCTAACTACAATTGAAACACCTAATTTCCCTGCTCGAAAAAATGGATAACTTCCAATTTCAATATTTTTGTTATTATCCTGAACTTTGGATAAAGAACTTGCTATTTCACTTTCTACGGTTCGCAAATTAATTGTACAACTTAAGATAGGCTCACCACCAACAATATCATTTTTTAAACCGCCTAACATAGATTTTAAAATAGAAGGTACGCCTGGTAAGCAAAAAACATTTTCAACATTAAAGCCGGGTGCGCCACTGGTTGGGTTTAATATTAATTTTGCATTTTTAGGCATCCAAATCATTCTTTGCCTACCCTCATTAAACTCTCCTGGCTTATAATGTTTTTCAAGAATTTTATATCCTTCTTTATGTATCTCGTAATCAAGATTGAATGCTTTAGCTATAGATTGAGCGGTAATATCATCGTGTGTCGGACCTATGCCTCCTGTTGTAAAAACATAATCGTATAGTTTTCGTAGTGAGTTTACTGAGTTAACAATAGTTTCTTCAATATCGGGAATTACCCTTACTTCTTGAACCTTAACTCCAATAGAATTTAACCATGATGACAATGTGCTTGTATTAGTATCTTGAGTTCTTCCAGATAAAATTTCATTTCCAATAATTAATATTGCAGCATTTGTTTTTTTAGACATTTCTTATATATATTTTGAATATGGAATTTACCAAGTCTTTAATTAAAGGCAAACTTGTAAAAAGATATAAAAGGTTTTTTGTGGATATTAAAGTAAATAAAGAAATTCTAACAGCCCACTGCCCTAATACTGGTTCAATGATGGGGTTATTAGATAAAAATAATGATGTTTGGGTTTCAAAAAATGACGACCCAAAAAGAAAACTAAAATATACGTTAGAAATAATTAAAGTAAAAAATAATCTTGTTGGAGTTAATACACATCTAGCGAATAAAATAGTAGCCGAAGGTCTTAAAAATAATTCTTTTGAAGAATTTATAAAATTAGAAAGTATCAAGTCAGAAGTATTTTATAACAAAGAGACTCGATTTGATTTTTTAGTTAGTAAAAACAATAAAAAAATATTTATAGAAGTTAAAAATGTTACATTGTCTAGAAATAATAAAGAGTCTGAATTTCCTGACGCGCCCACATCAAGAGGAACAAAACATATTAAAACGTTAGTAGATGCAACAAAAAAAGGCTTTAAATCATATGTTTTATTTTTAGTGCAGATAGAAAATATGAAATATTTTAAAATAGCAAAAGATATAGATAAGGACTATTATGAAAATTATTTAATGGCAAAAAGATCTGGAGTTCAATTTATTGCCTATAAATGTAAAATTGATCCTAAACAAATTAAAATATATAAAAAAATAAAAATTATTGATGGGTGATTATACTGAAAAATTTGAGAAAATGCGTGAAGCTGGAAACTTGGCTGCAAGAACTTTAGACATGTTAACTGATCATATAGAACCTGGAGTATCAACAGATAAACTAGACAGTCTTGGATACGAGTTTATAAAAGATCATGGAGCATATTCTGCACCACAATATTATAGAGGTTTTAAAAAATCTTTGTGTACATCATTAAATCATGTTGTTTGTCATGGAATACCATCAGATAGAGTTTTGGATGAAGGTGATGCTATTAATATTGATGTAACTGCAATATTGGATGGTCATTATGGTGACACAAGTAGAATGTATACTGTTGGTGAAGTTTCAATTAAATCTAAAAATTTAATTGATGCAACTTACAATTCTATGATGAAAGCAATTAATGTTTTAAAACCAGGATTAAGTTTGGGAGATATTGGTCACGAGATCCAATCACATGTTGAAAAAAAAGGTTTTAGTGTTGTAAGAGATTTCTGTGGTCATGGAATAAGTACTGTATTTCATGAGTCTCCTAATATTTTGCATTATGGAAAAAAAAATACTGGAATTAAGGTTTGTCCAGGAATGACTTTTACAATAGAACCAATGATTAATTTTGGAAAATATGATTTAAAAATACTAAATGATGGATGGACAGCTGTTACCAAGGATAAATCGTTATCAGCACAATTTGAACACACTGTAGGAATTACTGAAAATGGATATGAAATCTTTACAGAATCTGCTAAAGGTTATTCTAAGCCTCCATACAAATAATTAATGATTAATAGATATTCAAGAAAAGAACTCACAACTATTTGGTCTGAAGAGAACAAGTATAAAATTTGGCTTGATGTAGAAATAGCAGCAGCTCAAGCAATGGAAAAATTGGGCCAAATCCCAAAAGGTGTTTCTTCAATAGTTAAAAGAAAAGCAAAAATAAATGTAGATAGAATTCATGCTATAGAAGCAAAAGTTAAACATGATGTAATAGCTTTTCTTACATCAATTACAGAAAAAGCAGGTATTAATGCTCGTTATCTTCACCAAGGAATGACTTCTTCAGATGTACTAGACACAAGTTTTAATATTCAATTAGTTCAATCAGGAAAAATATTATTGAAAGATATAGATTTAATTTTAAAAGTATTAAAAAGACAGGCAAAAAAGCATAAGTTCACACCTTGTATTGGAAGAAGCCACGGAATTCATGCAGAACCAATTACTTTTGGATTAAAACTAGCATCATTCTATGAGGAATTTAAAAGAAATAGAAAAAGATTGGTTGATGCGATCGATGAAGTTTCTAGCTGCGCTATTTCTGGAGCAGTAGGAACTTTTGCTAATATAAATCCAAATGTGGAAAAACATGTTGCAAAAAAACTTGGGTTAAAAATAGAACCAATATCTACTCAAGTTATACCAAGAGATAGACATGCATTTTATTTTTCTGTTTTAGGAATTATTGCAGGATCTGTTGAAAGAGTAGCAACTGAAATTAGACATCTTCAAAGATCTGAGGTTTACGAACTTCAAGAATATTTTTCAAAAGATCAAAAAGGGTCATCTGCAATGCCTCACAAAAAAAATCCTATTCTGAGTGAAAATCTAACTGGACTATCGAGAATGGTGAGAAGTTATGTAACGCCTGCTTTAGAAAACATAGCACTTTGGCATGAAAGAGATATTTCACATTCTAGTGTTGAGAGAAACATAGGTCCTGATGCAAATATTACTTTGGATTTTGCTTTAAATAGATTGTCAAATATTTTAGACAAAATGATAATTTATCCTAAAAAAATGATTCAAAATATTAATTTAACAAAGGGTTTAATATTCTCTCAAGAAATAATGTTGGAACTTACAAAAAATGGATTGAGTAGAGAAAAATCATATAAAATTGTTCAATCATATGCAAAAAAATGCTTCTCGGAAAATACAAATTTGTTTGATTTAATATCAAAAGATAAATTTATAATGAGTAAAATCAGTAAATCTAAATTAAATTCAATATTTAATTACTCTTCTCATTTTAAAAATGTAAATTTAATTTTTAAAAGAGTGTTTATATAATGAAAAAAGGTAAAAAACTTTACGAAGGCAAAGCAAAAATAATTTTTGCAACCAGTGATAAGAATGTGGTAATCCAACATTTTAAAGATGATGCAACCGCATTTAATAATCAGAAAAAAGCAAATATAGAAGGAAAAGGAATTCTAAATAACAGAATTTCAGAACACATACTAAAATCTCTTACAGAAATAGGCATTAAAAATCATCTTATTAAAAGATTAAATATGAGAGAACAACTTGTTGAATTGGTAAATATTATACCAATTGAATTTATAATAAGAAACATTGCAACTGGATCTTTAACTAAAAGACTAGGAATTGAAGAAGGTACAGTTTTAGACTATCCATTAATTGAGTACTGTTTAAAAAATGATGAACTTGGTGATCCAATTGTTTCTCGCGAACATAT
>CAZABF010000070.1:0-2026 GCA_964483495.1 uncultured Candidatus Pelagibacter sp.
ACTCCAATTATGGCAGCAAATATGGATGGTGTTGGAGAACTAGATGTTGCTGAAAAAATAAACGAATATGGAATGATTACATGTTTAACAAAACAGCACGATATAAAAAAAATTAAGCAAAACAAAAAAATTAAATCAATGTATCAGAATATAGCTATCAGTATTGGAATTAAAAAAGAAGACTTTCAAAATTTAGATAAAATAATGAAAGAATTTAATTTTTTTAAATTTATTTGCATAGATGTAGCAAATGGTTATTCAGAACATTTTACAAGTTTTATTAAATCAGTAAGAGATAAATACCCAACAAAAACTATTATTGCAGGAAATGTTGTAACAGCAGATATGACTCAAGAATTAGTACTAAGCGGAGCTGATATTGTTAAAGTTGGTATAGGTCCAGGAAGTGTTTGCACAACTAGAATTCAAACTGGTGTTGGATACCCTCAGTTGAGTGCGGTAATTGAATGTGCAGATGCTGCACATGGATTAGGTGCACATATAATTGCTGATGGTGGATGCACTTGCCCTGGAGATGTTGCAAAAGGTTTTGGAGGCGGTGCGGATTTTGTTATGCTTGGTGGTATGCTTGCAGGTCATGATGAAGGTAAAGGTAAATTAGTAAAATCTAATGGATTAAAATATATTGAATTTTATGGATCAAGTTCTGATGTTGCAAATAAAAAACATTATGGTGGACTGTCAGATTACAGAAGTAGTGAAGGAAGAACTGTCAGAGTTAAATATAGAGGAAAAATAAAAGATACTATTTTAAATATATTGGGCGGTGTTAGAAGTAGTTGTACCTATGTTGGCGCTCCTTCACTAAAACAATTAAGCAAATGTACAACTTTTATAAGAGTTAGCAATCAATATAATGATACTTTCGCTAAATAGAAGTTTCAATTCCGATAAAGAATTTGTTATATTTTTTTTATAAAAAATATTATTGCTAATGGAATATCAGAATATTAATATATCGACTCCAACAAAAATTTCTAAAAAAACAATTTCTGATCTTTATTGTGATAATTACGATGCTATACATTCTTTATTTATCGAATTCGAATTTGCTTGGTTTCAACAAGCTTATAATGCTTTAAAAGATCTAGATAAGTATAATATCTTAATATATTTGTATAAAGAATATTTTGTTGAACTTAACGAAATATTTAAAGTTAAATCTTTAAATGAATTTTTTTTAAATCCTAGTTTTGATTTAGAAAAAATTAACATAATTCATATATCTAAAAAACTTGGCCTGTCAAAAGAAACTACAAGAAGAAAAATCTTAGAATTAGAAAGAGATGGAATATTAATAAAGAATAAAAAAACAATTACTGTTACTTTAAAAGCAGGTCTGCTTCAAAAACCAGAAGCTACAATTAATTCCTTCTCAAAAATTTTAGATTATATCTCGTATTTTTTACACAAAGATAACTATGTAAAAAAATACTATCAAAAAGAATTTTTTATAAAAAAAATAAAAGAAAGGTATACTCAAATTTTAGCAATCTTTCTAGAATTTCAAATAAATTATGTGCTTAAAAGAAAAGCATTGTTAAATAATGATATGGAAATGATTTTCATTATTGGGACCTTATTTTACAATCAAGTCATATATTTAAAAAGATCTAAAAAAAATAGTCATTATAAAAAAGAATGGGAAGATAATATTTTACATATTGGAGATAAAAAAGGATTAAATGCTATGACAATTAGCGATCTTACAGGAATCCCAAGACCAACTGTAATTAGAAAATTAAAAATATTGTTAAAACAAAAAGATATATATAAAGACGAAAATAATCTTTATTATATGGTAAAAGGGAAATTTAGTACTAACTTAAACAAACAAAGATTGAATAACATAGAAGAACTCAGCTCTACAATATCAAGAATTAATAATATTATTTTTAATACTTAAATAGAAACGATTACACCAGTTACAACTATAACTGCAGCAACAAGACCAAAGAAAATTGTTGACTCAATTTTTTCTTTTTTTTGAGCTAATCTTACTTTG
>CAZABF010000070.1:2126-4170 GCA_964483495.1 uncultured Candidatus Pelagibacter sp.
TATTAAGAGATTTTGATAGAATTTCAGCTTTGTATTTGGTTTTTTCGATCTCTATTTCTATTTGATTGTTTTTTAAAGCACTTAAATCTTCATCTATTTTTACATAACCAAAAGCTAAATTTTTATTAAAATTAAATGAATAATTTCCTGAAGTAGTTCTTCCTATAATTTTACCATCGAGATAAATAGGTTCATCGTGAAGCATCAATGGTTCACCTGGTTTACTTTCTTTTAAAGTTAGCATTATAAATTTTTTTATTTGTTTTTTATCTTTAATTTTAAGTAATGCTTTTTTACCTATAAAATCTACATTCTTTTTATAACTAATTGCAAAATTAAGACCCGCTTCGTATTGGTTTTCTTCTGGTGAAATATCATGTCCCCAATGTAAAAAACCACTTTCCATTCTCATAATATCCATTGCATGCATTCCGCAATGACTCAGTTGATATTTTTTTCCTTTATCTATAATTAGATTGTAAGTTTCTTTTGCTTTATTTTTTTCTATATAAAGTTCATAACCTAGTTCACCAACATAAGATAATCTTTGTGTCCATATTTGATTTTTATTAATAGTAGTATATTTTGCAGTTCCAAATTTAAAATTTTCATTAGAATAATCGTCATTACTTAAATCTTTCATTAAATCTCTACTTTTTGGTCCAAATACACCAAGTACACAATAATCATCTGTAATATCTAATAATTTAACATTTTTGGATAGGTGTTTTTCTATATGAAATTTATCATGTTCTCTATTTGCGGCTCCAGTTATAATTCTAAATTTGTTTTCTGCTAAACATACAGTGGTCAAATCCGTTTCAATTCCTCCATCTTCATTTAACATTTGAGTGTAAGTACATTTTCCAATTTCTTTTTTAATATTTGCTGTACAGATTTTTTGAAGTTCTTCATGAACAGTTTTGCCTTCTAAATCATATTTGGCAAAAGGACTTAGCTCAAATAATCCAATATTTTTTCTTGCATTTTTTGTTTCAAATTCTGCAGATGGATACCAATTTTGGTAATTATAAGAATATTCATATTCTGCCTTTTCGTCATTTTTTGCAAACCACATTGGTCTTTCGTATCCGCCGGAAACTCCAAAACATGCTCCAGCTTTTTTTAACTCTTCGTGATAAGGAACGAGTTTTTGATTTCTTGAAGTCTTGTGTTGTTTAAATGGCCAATGCATTCCATACAAGTCTCCAAGGGTTTCAGTGATTCTTTCTTTGATAAAATTTACTTCTGAGTGAAAATTTTGAAATCTTTTAATATCATAAATAAATAAATCTTCATTTATATGACCATTCATTATCCATTCAGCTGTAACTTTTCCAACACCTCCTCCACTTCCAATTCCAATACTGTTTAAACCACAACATGCAAATAAATTTCTTAAACCTGGCACTTCTCCTAAAAGAGTATTTGTATCTGGAGTAAAAGATTCTGGTCCTGCAAAAAATTTTCTAATTCCAGCTTTTTCTAAAATTGGAACTCTTTTTAAAGCGGCTTCTAAATATAGTTCAAAATGTTCAAAATTTTCAGGAAATTCTCCGTATGAAAAGTCTTCTGGAACTCTATTAGTTTTGTTAAAAGCAGGAATTGATTTTCCTTCGAATATTCCTATTAACATTTTTCCTGCATCTTCTTTTAAATATAAGCTGTCATCAAAATCTCTTAAAACAGGTATATTTTTTGGCAGCTCATTAATGCCTTCTGTAATCACATAAAAATGTTCTGCTGGATATAATGGAATACTAAAACCTGAATCTTCACCTATTTGCCTAGACCACATTCCGGTTGCAAGAACAATATATTCACATTCAATAGTTTGACCATTAACAATAACTCCTGCCACTCTTCCATTTTTTTTTATTATTTTTTCAACTGGTGATTTTTCAAATATTTTAACTCCTTCTTTTCTTGCTGCTTTTGCTAATAAATTTGTTACTCCTATTGGATCAGCCTGACCATCTCCTGGCATAAAAATTCCACCTAAAACATCTTTTTCATTAATAATTGGATATATTTTTTTTATCTG
>CAZABF010000071.1:0-4037 GCA_964483495.1 uncultured Candidatus Pelagibacter sp.
TCCAAAAGACAGTAAAAAAGTATCTAGCCCAAGTAATTTGAAAAAAAGATAATTCAGCAGACAAATATTTTGCGATCGTATCCATAAAAGGAAGAACTGCCCACGCAGATAAATTTAAAATAATAGCTTTCATTTATCATGCCACAAATATTTAGTTTTATTGTTGATCTCAAAAGTTTTATTTATAATAAAATCCGCAATTAAATTTGAATTAAAGTATTTAGTATATTTTTCTTTACCTTTTCTTCCAATTAACTTTCTCAATCTTTCATCATTACTTATTTTTGATATTTTTTCTGCTAAGTCATTAATATCAGAGTAAAAAACCATTTCATTGTCATTAAAAAAGTCTTTATATCCTGTTTTTTCATCTATTAGTGTTACCAATCCATTACCTGCTATTTGTGCTATACGATCACTACTGTAGTATTTTATTGGATCCCCTCTACTTAAATTTAGACCCATCTTTGAATTTGAAATAGTTTTGAAATATTGATCAGCCCAAATTGGTTGGACGCTATCTAGACCAAAAATGTCAAATCTAATGTCTTTTGAGATGCTTATTAATTTTCTAATAAATTTTTCTCTATCATCAAAACCTCTATATTTTAAACTGCCTCTATGCACACCATGACTAAGTGCAAAAAAAACATCATTTGAACATTCTTTATTAAAATTATTCAGTGTTTCAATAGAAGGATCTGTTGGATTTGGTATAAAAAAATTTTTATGATTATCAGGTAAGAAATTTAATACATCTGGGCTAGTAGTTATAAAGTTTGCATCTAGATACTTATACTTATCTAAAATTCTTTTTTTGTTTTTAGAAAAATCTGGACCTTTTATATTTAAAGGGTCAAGGAACCATTGAGCTATTTTAAGAAATGGATATTCATCTTTTAATTCACCCAGTGTATTTGCAGATACTAGATCTGCATGACCTAGAACTATAAGATCGGGTTTAAAATTGTAACAAGTTTTCCTTAATTTTTCATTTAATGACTTGGATCCTGATAGATCTGAATAAGATTTATAATTTTTTTGAATATCTCTATCGCTAAATTCTAAAACACTATTTCCTTGTCTAACAAAACCATTATTGATTCTTCTACCAGTATTAAAGAACAATCTTCCATCATGTCTTTCATTAAAATTTGTTACATGCAATATTCTTAAGATAATTTTTCTTTTTATATTAAATTTTTTGATTAGCTTAAATCTTTGGTCTCTAACGCTATCAATTAATTTAGACACATATGAGTGTGATAAATAAAAATTTTTTAAAGATAAATTTTGCAGTTTAGATCTTTTTTTATTATTCTTAACCAAATTTTCTATTTCTTTATATAGATCTAAGTGATTTAATTTTTTTAATATTACGCCGTTCGTTATTGTTTCTGATAATCCCCCTCTATTACTTATAATAACCGCACAACCATTTGCTGCAGCCTCTAGACTAGTTCTGCCAAAAGGCTCTTCCCATCTCGAACAAACTACAGAAATACTTGTTTTTTTATAAATTTTTAGAACCTCATTGTGATTTATAAATCCTAAGTTATTTAAATTTTTATGATTAAACTTCAGTTTATCACGAGGTTCATCACCAACAACTATAGAAGACCAATCCTTATATTTATTTAAAATTTTTATAATAGCATTTCCAAATATATCATAACCTTTTGATTTATTTAGTTTTCCTACAAATGTTATAATTTTTTTTTTAGATTTTAAATTTATTTTGCTTTTTTTTGCTGATTGATTAACTACAATTAATTTTTCACTATTAGCGTGTTCACTTGACATGCCATTGAGAAATTTTCTTTTTGTCCAATTACTATTAAATATAATTTTAAAACAATTTTTTAATAAAAAAATTCTTTCTGATATATTTTTTGATCCATTCATTTTTAGTGGATCATTATGTATATAAAGTATGTAATTTTTTTTTTTTAAAAACTTAAGTAAATAATTTAAATATATTGGTCTATTATGTAATTCGATTAAATCTGATTTTCTTTTTTTTTCTAACCTAGCAAATTCCTCAACATAAGATTTATTTTGACTTTTAAAAAAGCTCTTTTTGATAGAGATATTCTTATATTTTAACTTAAATTTTTCTTTAAAATTAGTATTTCCGTAAACAATAGTTTCTTTTTTGTACCTACTAATTTTTAATGTATCATTAATAAATAATGAAACAGCACCAGGATATTTTGGTGAAAAATTTTCTTTTAATGGTAATAATATTGAGATTTTCAATTTATAAACCTTTTTTAATCTTACTTCTTAATTTGTAATTTTTTTTTAATTTGTACTCTTCTTGCATAGCTGAAATTTTATTATCATATCTTTTATAGTATGCTAGCTTCCATTTTCTTCCTCTCGTAAATTTTGCTCCTTTTGAGTTGTTGTGTAGTTTTAATCTTTTAATTATATTATTTGTGTATCCTACATAAGAAATTGTTCTATTTTTGTTTTTTGAGACTAATAGATAAACAAAATACATCAAATATGGCGGTCCCTAGGGGAATCGAACCCCTCTTTTATGGATGAAAACCATATGTCCTAACCGATAGACGAAGGGACCAAAAATTGGTCTTTTATTGTAAATGATACAATTAATCAAGTAATTGGTACCTCTTTTTTTACTATATTAATCATAGAGTTTTTGTGTGTAACCAATGTTTCAGTAATAAATTTTCCATTTTCTAATTTAACTCCATTAACAAGATCGCCTGACGTAATTCCAGTAGCACAAAAAATAGAATCTCCTCGAACTATTTCATTCAAATCATACTTTCTATTCAAATCTTTTATTCCCATCTTTTTTGCTCTGGCAATATCTTCGTCTGTTTTAAACAAAAATCTTCCTTGGAATTTACAATTGAATGCATCTAAAGCTGATGCTGCTAAAACACCCTCTGGACCACCACCGATACCTAAAAATATATCAATATTATGTTTTTCACTTGTAACCAAGATAGCTCCCGATACATCTCCATCCGATAATAGTTTTAAATTTATTTTCAATTTTTTTAATTTATCAATTATTTCTTTATGTCTTGGTCTATCAAGTATACAGGCAGTTACTTTGCTAATATCTTTATTCTTTGATTCAGCAATGTTTTTAATATTCTTTTCAATAGAAAAGTCTAAATCTGTAGCATCGTTAGGCACATCTTTTCCAACAGCTAATTTGTCCATGTAAGTTTCAGGAGCGTTGAATAAATTTCCTTTTGAGGTAATAGCCATCACAGACAGTGCCCCAGGTAAATTTTTGGCAACAAAATTTGTTCCTTCGAGAGGGTCAACAGCTATATCAATACTTGGACCGTTACCAGTTCCTAACTTTTCCCCAATATAAAGCATTGGGGCTTCATCTAATTCACCCTCACCTATCACAACTTCTCCGTCAATATCCAACTTATTTAAATTCTTTCTCATTGCATCAGTTGCAGCCTTATCTGCAATGATTTTATCATTTTTACCAACATATTTGTGGCATGCTATCGATGCACTAGAAGTAATATTAACTAATTTATCAATTAATTCTTTATCTAGATTCATTATTAAATTTTAATAGAAATATCATTTTCAGATGAATATAGTTTTGCTTCAAATTCTTTTAATCTTTTCCAAACGGATATAAATTCTACAATCGTTGACCAACTTTTAACTAGGTATTGCAAAGAACCTTCAACTCTACCAAAAGCTCTAGTTATCTGTTGAACGAATCCAAGCGTAATAGCACCTGTAACTATAGTTGGTGCTAAAGCCAAATATGGTACAATAACCATTCCTTGAAAATAACTCCATTTAACTGTGTTAAAATATAAATAGTGAAAATATGATTTATAGTGTATTCCTCTAACTCTATTGTAAAGTTGTCCAATTGTTGGTGGTGCAGCTCTTATTGGATCATCTTCACCATGAACTAATTCTTTTCTATAACCAGCCTCTTCTTTTTGAATATCATATTCAATTCCAGGAAGTTTAATTCCTACAGCGGCAAGAAGTACTGTTCCACCAAGAGCAGA
>CAZABF010000072.1:0-4002 GCA_964483495.1 uncultured Candidatus Pelagibacter sp.
ACTCAAAGAATGGTTGATGAAGTACGTATACCTAGCGGTAAAGCAGTACTTGGAAGACAACACTAAATAAATTTCATTTTAAGGGGCGAATTTTTTCGCCCCTTTTACATTAAGATTTTAAATTTTTTTATGTCTGCAAACTTTCATCCTCTAGTTTATATAATTGATTACATAATGGGTGTAATAATGTGGACATTAATTGGAAGAGTGGCAATGAACATATTCCAAAGAGAAGATTCTCAATTTTTTTTTATGAAAGTTTTCGTAAAATTGACAGATCCGTTAATTAGGTTATTTAAACCAATAACGCCTTCATTCATAATAAGACCTCTTGTTCCACTTTATGTAGCTTGGTTTTTCTACATGTTCAGATTCTACCTTATGCCGTATCTATTGGGATATTCTGTAATGGGAATGCTATCATTTCCTCTAGAAAGTGAAATTGCAATACAAATTTACGAAATTTTTGGTAAAAATTAATTCAAATTAAAAAGCAAAATTGATACTAGTAATATAGTAGCCAATGAAAAAAATACAAATATCACCCTCTATATTATCAGCTGATTTTAGTCAGTTAGGAAATGAAATTAAAAGACTTGAAGAAGGAGGGGCTGATATGATTCATGTCGATGTGATGGATGGTCATTTTGTTCCAAATCTTACAATTGGTCCACCTGTTATAAAAAGATTAAGAAATTACACAAAGTTACCTTTTGATGTTCATTTAATGATATCCCCAGTACACAAATATATTGAAGATTATGCAAATGCAGGAGCAGACATAATTACGATTCATCCAGAAGCAACAGATAATTTAATGGAGTCAATTAATCTTATTAAAAAATTAAATAAAAAAGTTGGTGTCTCTTTAAATCCTGACACAAAAATAAATATTATTGATAGTGTTTTAGATCAAATAGATCTTGTTTTAATTATGAGCGTTTTTCCAGGTTTTGGCGGTCAAAAATTTATGCCAGAAGTTGTAGAAAAAATTAAAACTTTAAAAAAAATTAAAGAAGAAAAAAAACTTAATTTTGATATTGAAGTAGACGGTGGTATTAATTTCGAAAATAATAAGATTGTAATAGAGGCAGGAGCTAATATTTTAGTTTCGGGAACAACTATTTTTAAAGAAAATAATGGAAACATTAAAAAAAATATTGATTCTCTGAAGTTAGCATAAGTTAATGATTTTAAAGAATTCTTTTAATTTTATTAGTGAATTTTTTAATTATTCATCAAATCAAATAAGAAAAATTTATTTAAGTTCTAGAATTTATAATAATAAAATATCAAGAATTGATGACAAACTTATTGAATATAAACCAAGCCCAAATTTGATTGATTGTTTGGTTAAATATGAAAAAAAGAAAAATAATATTGAAAATTTTTATTTAAATTCTGTATGGATCAATCAAGATATAAAAGAAACTGATTATAAAAAACTTCATAGTTTTTTTTGGCTCTTCACAATTGATTTAAAGTCATCAAAAAAAATCACTCAATCAATTATTTTAAATTGGATAGAAAAAAATCAAAAATATAATTCTAAAAATTGGGAAATAGATACTCTGTCAAAAAGGATTATAGCCTGGATATCAAATTCAAGACTAAGTTATGATGATAGTGATGAATCTTATAAAGAAAAATTTAATAATAACATTAAAAAACAGATCAACCATTTAATCAACGAAATAACCAGATCTAAATTGGTAAATGATAAAATGATTGGATGTGCTTCAATTATATTAACAGGTCTTTCATACAAAGATGAAAAATATTTAAATTATGGATTAAATCTTTTAAAAAAAATTATTAACTTTTCTTTTGATGTGCAGGGCTTCCCAAAGTCTAGAAACTTGAGACAACTTATATTCTATTTAAAATATTTTATTTTAATAAGAGAATGGCTTAAAGAATCTCAAAATGAAATTCCAGAATATTTAAATGAAATAATTTTTTATTTAGGACAAAATTATAATTTTATATGGCAAAATACTAATCAAAATTTATTATTCAATGGAAACTATATAAATCAAAATAATGATTTTGATAAATACTTAAGTTTTCACAACTATAAATTTAAAAATGAAAGTAATGAATATGGTGGATATGTTATTTTAAAAAATAAAAATGTTATTCTTTCAGTTGATCTGGGATCTTCTCCTGAAAAAAAATTTAGTAAAGACTATCAATCTGGAGCCTTATCTTTTGAAATTTTTTTTAATAATTGTAAATTAATTTCTAATTGTGGTTACTTCCAAAATTATAAACATCAGCTAAACTCAATTTCTAAATCAACTGCTGCACATTCTACTATGATTTTAGATAATAGATCTTCATGCAAATTTAAAAAAGATTCTGATGGTATTTTTAAAATTGATCAAGAACTAAAAATATTGAAAAAATCTATTACATTTGAAAAAAAATATTGGAATATCTCTGGATCTCATGATGGTTATTTAAAAAAATATGGCATAATTCATGAAAGAAAAATAGAATTTTTTATAGAAAAAAACAAATTTATAGGAACAGATAAATTAATTAAAAAGAAAAAATTTAAAAGTTCTAATTTTGAAATCCGTTTTCATTTCGAGCCTGGAGTTAAAATAACAAAAACTCAAGATGAAAAATCAATTCTTGTTGAATTGGAAAATTCTGGATGGAAATTTTCTTCCAAAAATCATAAGATTGATGTTGAAACTGGTTTATATTTCGGTAAAAAAAACTCTTTTGCTGAAAATCAAAATATATTTATTTCGGGACTAACTCGAAATGAAGATCAAGAAATTGTATGGGAGATAATTAAAATTTAATGAAAAAAATAAAAACAGCTCTAATTTCAGTTTCTAACAAAAAAAATTTAGATATACTTTTAAAAAATTTATCTAAACATAAGATCCAAATTATTAGCTCAGGAGGCACCTATAAAGAGATTAAAAAACTAGGCTATAAATGCTTAGAAGTATCAAAGTATACGGGTTCACAAGAGATATTAGGCGGAAGAGTTAAAACGCTACATCCAAAAATTCATGCTGGAATTTTAAGTGTAAGAAAAAACAAATCTCATATCAAAGATTTAAAAAAAAATAATTTTGATGAAATCGATCTCGTAATTGTAAACTTTTATCCTTTTGCAAAAACTTTAGAGAATACAAATAATCATAACAAAATAATTGAAAATATTGATGTTGGTGGACCAACAATGGTGCGTGCAGCTGCTAAAAACTATAGCGATGTCACTGTAATAACTAATCCTGAACAATATAGTGAACTAATAGAAGAATTAAATTCAAATAAAAGTAGAACCACTTTAAAATTTAGGCAAAAAATGTCTGAAATAGCATTTACCGAAACTGCCTATTACGACGGATTAATATCAAATTATTTTAATTCTCAATCAAAAAATTTGTTTCCTGAAAAAAAAATATTTTTTGGTAATTTGATTGAAAAATTAAGATATGGAGAAAATCCTCATCAGGACGCAGCCATTTATTCTATTAATAAAAAATTAAATATTAATCAATTACATGGAAAGCAGCTAAGTTATAATAACTATAATGATATTTTTGCTGCTCTATTAATTTCAAAATCATTGCCAAAAAATACTGGTACAGTTATTGTAAAACATGCTAATCCTTGTGGTGTTTCTATAAACAAAAATAAATTAAATAGCTATAAATTAGCTCTGGCTTGTGATCCATTAAGTGCATTTGGAGGCATTGTTTCTTGTAATTTTAAAATTAATAAAAAACTAGCTCTAGAGTTAAAAAAAATATTTTTAGAAGTAATAATTTGCAACAATATAGATGTGAATGCATTGAAAATATTAAAAAACAAAAAAAATTTACGAATTATTGATGCTAGCAAATTAAATAATAGCAATTTAAAGAGCATATCATCATTATTTAATAACTTTTTGATACAAACCCCAGATGTTTTTTCCTTTTCAAAATCAAATTTTAAAGTTGTATCTAAAAATAAACCAAATTCTCAAACTTT
>CAZABF010000073.1:0-3962 GCA_964483495.1 uncultured Candidatus Pelagibacter sp.
CACCTTCAATTCTAACTAAAATATCCTCAGCTCCCTCAATTACATGATTGTTTGTAACTATGATGCCAGATGAATCAATAATAAATCCTGATCCAAGTGAATAAGCTTTCTTTTTTTGTGGAGTTCCAAAATCTTTAAACATATCTTCAAATGGTGAACCTGGTGGAAATTGAAAACCGGGAAATGGATTGATTGTTGTAACTACCGTTTTGCTAGTTGAAATATTGACAACTGATGGCATCAATTTCTCAGCTAAATCTGCAAAAGAACTTGGAAAATCTTTTGCGTTCCCTTCTATATTAAAAAAGAAATAGAAAAAAATAAGAAACGAAAAAAATTTTTTAGATTTAAATACCATTTTTTTTCATATACCAAATTATAATAAAGCCAATTACTGCAAAAATTAAACCGCCTGTTCTCAACTGACTCTCTTTTGCGTCTTTAGCTTTAAGTAAAATACTTTTCATTTTTGATGGAAATAAGGCGTATAAAATTCCTTCTATAAAAAAGAATAGACCAAGTGCTATGATCAGTTCTCTCATTTCAAATATTAATCTGTTTTTTTCTTTATATTCCCAAAGAATTTAAAAAATTCACTATCTGGAGATAATATTAAAGACGTCTCACCTCCAATTAAAGCTTTTTCATAAGCCTGCATCGCTCTATAAAATGAAAAAAACTCAGGATCTCTTCCGAAAGCATCTGCAAATATCTTATTTCTCTGACCATCTCCTTCACCTTTCATGATCTGAGATTTTTTTTCAGCTTCTGCTAAAATTACAGTAACTTCTTTATCTGCTGTTGAAGTAATAGTTATTGCCATTTCAGCACCTCTTGCTCTAAATTCTTTAGCTTCTCTCTCTCTTTCAGTTTGCATTCTTCTATAAATAGCTTCACTATTTGCTGGTGGAAGATCTGCTCTTTTAATTCTTACGTCCACAATTTTAATACCAAATTTTTCTGCCTCATTATTTACTCCATCTTGTATTAATGCCATTTGATTTGTTCTGTCTGCAGATAATAATATTTGTAATCTTTGTTTACCCAAAACACTTCTAATTCTTGAGTTTATAATTGTTGATAAACGCGATCTAGCTACTCTTTCATTTCCTACTGAAATATAAAATTTCAAAGGATCAACAATTTGAAATCTCGCAAAAGCATCAACTATTAATCTTTTTTGATCTGATGCAATTACTTCTTCTGGTGGTGCATCTAAATTTAATATTCTTTTATCTAAGAAAACTACGTTTTGAATAAAAGGAATTTTAAAATTAATTCCTGGAGTAGAAATAATTCTTTTAGGATCTCCAAATTGAAGGACTATTGCTTGATTAATTTCTTTAACAATAAAAATTGAAAAGAAGGCTACCGCCCCTAATACTATAATTATTGGTAGTAAAATTTTTTTCATTTAATTTACCTTTTTCTTCAATTCTGGCAGAGGTAGATATGGAACCACTCCTGAGCTTGCGTTCTTATCAATAATAATTTTATCAATATCGGCTAAAACTTTTTCCATAGTTTCAAGATACATTCTCTCTTGCGTTACCCTTTTTGCTTTAGCATATTCATTATATATTGATAAAAATCTACTTGCCTCACCTTCTGCTTTTGCAACAACTTCTTTTTTGTATGCTTCGGCAGCTTGTAATATTTTTGCAGCTTCTCCACGTGCTCTTGGTATTACATCATTAGCATATGCTTGAGCTTCATTTTTAGATCTTTCCATGTCTGCTCTTGCGGCTTGTACATCTCTAAATGCATCAATAACTTGATCTGGTGGATCAGCTTTTTGTGTTTGAACTTGCGTGATCTGTATTCCAGAGTTGTATTCGTCTAAAATATTTTGAATAATCTCTTGTGTATCTATCTCTATTTTTGATCTTCCTTCAGTTAAAATTGGTTGAATTTCTGAACGAGCAATTACTTCTCTCATGGCTGTTTCTGCGGCAGCTTTTACAGTTCCTTCAGGGTCTTGAATTCTAAATAAAAATTTTCCAGCATCTTTAATTACCCAAAATACCGAAAAGTCTATATTTACAATATTCTCGTCTCCAGTTAACATTAAACTTTCTTCTGAAACATCCGCTACTCCACTTGAGCCAAATCCGCTATCTCTCTCCGATCTAAAACCAATGTCCATTCTATTAACTTTTGTAACTTTTGGAGTAAGAACGCCTTCAATTGGAAAAGGTAAATGATAATTTAAACCTGGCTGAGTAGTATTTACAAATTTTCCAAATCTTAAAACTACTCCTTGTTCATCAGGTAAAACTCTGTACAAGCCACTTAATGCCCAAATTATTAATAACACTACTAAACCAAAAACTATTGGTTTTCCTCCGGATGTGCTCCCGCCTGGGAAAAATTTTTTTATTTTATCTTGGATATTTTTTATAATTTCATCAATATCGGGTGGCGTTGGCCCTCTTCTAAAACCATCTCCATTTCCACCTCCTGGAGGTGATCCCCATGGGCTTTGATTCTTGAAATCGCTCATATGACATCCTATATAGTGTCTTTATCAGGAAAAACAAGCTAAGTTGAATTTATGGAGACAAAACCGCAACATAAATCCTTTAAAAAAAACCCAATTATTGGAACAAAATTTACTATAGCAATATCAAGTGCAAAAGGTGGTGTTGGAAAATCTACATTTGCGACAAACTTAGCTTTAGCTTTAAAAAAATCTGGATGCAAAGTTGGATTATTAGATGCAGACATTTATGGACCATCTTTACCAAAATTATTTTCAATAAATACAAAACCAAAAATTGATGGTGAAACTTTAGTTCCAATTTTAAAGTATGGTATTCAATGCATGTCTATTGGTTTTTTAACTGATAAAGAAACTCCAATGATTTGGAGGGGTCCAATGGTAACAAGTGCAATTAAAACTTTTACGCAAAAAGTTGGATGGAAAGATTTAGATTTTATAATTGTAGATATGCCCCCAGGAACAGGTGATACTCAGCTTACATTTTCACAAGAAATAAAAATGGATGGAGTAATTATTATTTCTACACCACAAGAAATAGCATTACAGAATGTAAAGCGTGGAATAAGAATGTTTGATGAACTTGGTGTAAAAATTATTGGTTTAATTGACAACATGAGTCATTTCATTGGTGATGATGGAAAAAAATATCCAATTTTTGGAGAAGGTGGAGTTAAAAGAACCGCTGATGAATTTAATAAAGAATTTTTAGGAGAAATTCCAATTAATCCTGAAGTTGGAAAACTTGGTGACCTTGGAACTCCAATTGTTGAAAGTAAACCGGATCATGAAATTTCAAATATATATCTTGATTTAGCAAAAAAAATTAAATCAACTTATCTTTAAGACCAAAAGCAATCATTAATTCGTTCCATTCTCTTTTTGACAAACCTGATTGTTCTACATTAACTTCTTCACCCTTAATTAATTTTTGTAATATAATTTTTCCTTTTGCTGATACTTCTGTGCCACCCACTCTATAATCCATAAATGCCTCATATGTTATTGGTACCCATTTTTTTAATGTATCTAGCATTGCTTCAGCATAAGCTCTTATTTCATATTGTGCGTGATGATCTGCTCTTAATCTTAAAAAGTTCATTAGATTAAGTAAATCAGTTTTCCAATACCACTGCGTATAAGTATTTAAAGTTAAATTCATTCTAGCAAGTTCTCTTGCAAGGCCAACTTCTTTTTCATCTATTACAGAACCATCATAACGTTCGTTAAGCATCATTTCGTAATTATTGTAAGTTTGTTCCGCATCATTTTTTAAAAGGTTTAAAACTTTTTTTGCTTGCTCTCCTTGAAGTACATCTCCTCTTCCTTGTCTATTATTTTGAGATTGAGCTGCTAAATTTTCTGTTTCAGGTAAATAAAACTCTTTATCTAAAATTGAATATCTTGCAGAGTATTCATTAACATTTGCTGTCCTATGTCTAATCCACTGTCTTGCAATAAA
>CAZABF010000074.1:0-3746 GCA_964483495.1 uncultured Candidatus Pelagibacter sp.
TTTTGCATATCTGCATTTTTGGAGTCCAAAAGCTTATCGTAGTTTTTATGTAGCGGCAATCTCCATACTTTTTCATCAACTTTTTCTCCAGCTTCAAAAATCTGTTTTGATAATTTGTCATCGTTTGAAAAAAGTCCTGCGTATTCAGATCCTAATGAAACAATTATAGCCCCTGTTAAAGTTGCTAAGTCTATAATGAAATTGGGCTTAAATTTCTTTTCAGTAAAAGTTAAAGCATCTGCTAATACCAGTCTTCCTTCTGCGTCTGTATTCAATACTTCAACAGTTTTTCCGCTATAAGATTTTACAATATCACCAGGTCTTTGAGCGTTACTTCCTGGCATATTTTCAACAAGTCCCACCACTCCTACAGCATTTATTTTTGCTTTTCTTAGAACAAAATTTTTCATTAATCCTACTACAACGGCTGAGCCTGCCATATCATATGTCATATCTTCCATAAATCTAGCTGGCTTTAAAGAAATTCCACCTGTATCAAAGCAAACTCCTTTTCCAACAAAAGCTAAAGGTTTTGATTTAGATTTTGCGCCATTCCATTCCATCGTCACAAGGTATGATCCTCTGATACTTCCTTGACCAACTCCAATTAATGCATTGCATCCTAATTTTTTTAATTTCTTTTCGTCATAAACTGTAACCTTCAATCCAAATTTTTTTAATTTAACTAATCTTTTTGCATATTCATCTGGATGTAAAATATTTCCTGGCTCGGAAACTAGGTCTCTTGTAAAATTAACACCTTTTAAAACTGCATCTAATTTAAATTTGTTTTTTGGGTTAATTTGATTATTTCTTTTTAAAATATTAATATTTATTTCTTTTTTATTCTTTTTTGTTTTATATAAATTAAATTCATAAGCTTTTAATTGAGCTCCATGTAAAAATTCATTTAAAAGAATTTTGTTTTTTATTGAAGAAAAATTTGAACCAAGCAAAGTGACATTATCAACATCATTTTTTTTAATGTATTCATAAAATTTAGCTCCTAATTTTTCTGAATGTTGTGCGTCATTCTTGTTAGCCAGCAACATAATTAAAAGTTTTTGATCAAAATCTAGATTGAGTGAATCAATTTTATTTTTTTTGATATTTTTACTTTTTTTTAAATAATTAAGTATTTTTTGATTTGTTTTTTCATCAAAAATTCCTTTAAACTCTGAAATTTTTGTATCCTTACCTAAAAATAAGGCTTTATTCTTGGATAAGCTTTTTTGTGTGTCTAAATAATTTATTTTTAAAGTCATATATATTAAATATAGTATAGGTTGAAAACGTATATATGTATCAAAATAATAAATTTCAATGAAAAAATTAATATTTAGAAATATTTTTAAAGATATTACCACTTTTTTTATAATTACATCATTGTCATTAACTTTAATAGTTTGGGTAATACAGGCTGTAAACTACTTGGATTTTGTATCTGAAGATGGACACAGTTTTAAAGTTTATTTTATGTACTCCTTATTATCATTGCCCAAAATATTTAGTAAATTATTTTTGTTTGTTTTTTTTATTTCAGTATTTTTTACAATATCAAAATATGAAGAAAATAATGAAATTTTAATATTTTGGAACTATGGAATAAAAAAGTCAGAATTTATAAATAAAATAATAAAATTTTCTTTCATATATTTTTTAATTAGTGTTATTTTAAGTTTTCTCATAGTTCCAAAAACTCAAGATATAGCAAGATCATATATTAGAGACTCAAACATAGATTATTTCCCTTCTTTAATAAAGTCACAAAGTTTTAATGATACTGTAAATAACTTAACAATTTTTGTTGAAGAAAAAACATCTGAGGGTCTTATAAAAAATATTTTTATTAAAGAAAATATTCTTAATAATAGATCTCGAATAATTACTGCGAGAGAAGGATTGCTAGCAAAAAAAAATAATTCTTTTTATTTAGTTTTATTTGATGGAAAGATTATAAATTTATATGTTAGAAATACAAATATAATTCAATTTGAAAAAACAGAATTTAATCTATCTAGGTTTAGTAGTAAATCAACAGTTTTTCCAAAAATTCAAGAAACAAACTCAATTAAATTACTTGAGTGTCTAAGTTCATTCATTAATAAAAAAGAAGGATTTTTTGAAAAATTATTTGTATGTGATGACACATCGGTAAATTCAGTATTACAAGAATTGTATAAAAGATTAATTCTACCTTTATATATTATTGTTTCAGGTTTTATTGCGAGTTGCTTAATTATTAAATCTAGAAGCCATTCAAGCTCCGTTATATTTAAAAGTGTTATTTTTATTTTAGGATTTATTTTTATAATATTTTCAGAAGGTTCTACTAATATTGTATCATTTCATAATTTTAATAAATCTTTAATTGCATTTATTCCTTTTATTGCAAGTATTATTGGGTATTTAGTTTTTATTAGCTCTAAAAAATTAAAATTTTTATGAAATTAAAAATATACAAAACTTATATTTTAAAATCTTATTTGTATTATTTTTTAATTGTAAGTTTAATTTTCACTTTATTAACTTTTTTTTTAAATATTTTAGAAGAAATTGTTTTTTTTGAGAAATATAATGTTGGAGTATATTATCCTATATTATTAACTTTCTTAAATACACCATCCATTTTGTTTGAAATATTTCCATTCATTTTTTTAGTTGCATCTCAATTGTTTTTTATAAAATTTAAAGAAAACGAAGAACTAAATTTATTAAAAGTAACAGGAATAGACAATTTTTCACTAATTAGATTGATTATTTATTTATCTTTGGTGATGGGGATAATAATTACTGTTTTATTTTATACATTTTCTTCAAATCTAAAGCATAATTATTTATTAATTAAAAATAAATTTACTGATGATAAAAAATATTTAGCAGCAATCAATGACAACGGCTTATGGATTAAAGATGAATACGAAGGCAATATATATGTTATTAATGCAGATGAATTTGTAAAAAATAAGTTGAAAAATGTTACAATAAATCAACTAGATAGCAAATTTAATTTAAAAAGCATAATTATTTCTGATCAGGCTGACATAGAAAATAAAGAGTGGAAACTTGAAAAAGTAAGAATTTTTTTTGATAACGGAAAAAAAGAAATTTTAGAAAACCTTAAAGTTAATACAAATTTTAATAGAGAAAAATTAAATAGTATTTTTTCAAATTTAACTTCATTAAATTTAATACAATTAATAAATTTATCTGAGGATTATAAAAAGCTAGGATTTTCTAGTAATGAGATTAAATCACACTTACTAAAATTATATTCATTTCCTGTTCTTGTATCAATAATGGCAACTATTGGCTCTATTTTGGTTTTGAGTTTTGACTATAAAAGATCAAAATTTTTTAATCTATCCTTAGGAATTTTATCTTCAGTAACAATATATTATATAAACTATTTTTTTAATTTATTAGGTATAACTGAAAAAACATCTATACTATTATCTATATGTTCGCCATTAATAATTTTAATTTTATTTTGTTTTATTTTATTACTCAGAATCAATGAAAAATAAACTTCTAATAAATTTACTGTTAATAATTTTTTTTTATCAAAATATATTAAGTGCGGAAATATTTAATATCGAATCGCCAAAAATAAAAATATTAGATAAAGGCAATATTACTAAAGCTACTAATGGTGTAAAAATAACTTCTAATGATGGCGTTGAAATTAGCGGAAGAGAATTAATTTATAATAAAAAAGATTCTGTCTTAAAAATTTTTGGCAATGT
>CAZABF010000075.1:0-3691 GCA_964483495.1 uncultured Candidatus Pelagibacter sp.
GTTGATAATGCTTCTGTTCCGTATGGTTGAATTTTAAATTCTTTTCCAATTTCTATTATCTTTTCCCACATATAATTTCCATTATCTGACTCTACATTCACTTCGTAAGCAAGTTCACCTGAAAACGAAATTCTATATATTCTTGCATAAACACCAAATAGATGGCTTTCGACATATCCCATAAATGGCAAACCTTCATTTGAAACATCTAAATCTGGAAATAATTTCTGTAATACTTTTCTAGATTTTGGTCCTGCAATAGCTGCTCCTGCCCACTGTTCAGTAGTTGAAACCACATTAACATTAAGTTCTGGCCAAACTAATTGTAAATAATATTCTAGATGAGATAAAACATTTGCTGCTTGAGCAGTAGTGGTTGTCATATGATAATGGTTTTCTGAAATTCTAGTTGTTGTTCCATCATCCATTACAATTCCATCTTCTCTTAACATTACGCCATATCTTGCTTTTCCAACTGGCAATTTAAGCCAAGCATTAGTGTAAACTCTGTTTAATAATTCAGCAGTATCAGGTCCTTTAATATCAATTTTACCTAATGTAGTTACATCGCATACTCCTACATTTTGTCTGACATTTTTGGCCTCTCTTTTTGAACCTTCAAATAAATTTTCATTTCCTTGTTTATAGTATCTTGGACGTAACCAAACACCTGCATCAACAAAAACAGCATTATTTTTTTCATGCCATGAATGCATTGGAGATTTTCTGGTAGGTTTAGAATGTTTTCCAATTTCTCTACCCACAATAGCTCCTATAGAAACCGGAGTGTAAGGAGGTCTAAAAGTAGTATGACCCACTTGTGGCACCACTTTATTTTCAACATCTGATACTAGTTGTAATCCATTAAGATTACTTGTTTTACCTTGGTCTGTTGCCATTCCTAGTGTGGTATATCTTTTTACATGTTCAATTGATCTATAACCTTCTCGTAAAGCTAATTGAACATCAGATACAGCAACATCATTTTGAAAATCTAAAAATCTTTTATAATTTTTACCTTCAGGTATTGGTACACACCAAAATTTATCATGATTTGTAGATTTTTTTTCCACAACAGTAGGTGCAGAAATTTTATTATCATTATTTGTTATTTTTTTAGATATTTCATTTCCTTTTTCAAATGAAGTTTTTAAAGTTTCTTCTAATGTAAAAATTCCATTTGCAGATCCTAATGTTGTTTCATTTTGTTTTGAATGGCTAGGAATGAAAGCGTCAATCTCTTCATTAAATTTAGTTTTATTTCCTGATTGAGAAGCTAAATGAACTGTTGGCGTCCAAAAACCAGAAACACAAATACAATCACAGCTAATGTTTTCAATTTTACTTAATTCTTTTTTATCATCTGAAATTTTTGCAATATCTGCTGATTTTACTTTTTTGTAACCTTTGGCTGCCACAACGACATATGAAAATTTTATATCTATATTTAAATTTTTTGCCTCATTTATTATTTCAGATTTAGGATTTTTTCTTGTGTCTAAAACAATTGGGCTTATTCCATTTTTTTTAAATTCTATTGCAGTTTCATAACCACTATCATTATTGGTAAACACTATAGGTTTTTTACCAACTAAAACTCCATAAACTTTTAAATACTCTTTAGCTGCAGAAGAAAGCATTACCCCAGGTGTATCGTTGTTTCCAAAAACTAAAGGTCTTTCAATTGATCCTGAAGAAATAAGAACTTCTTTTGCTCTTATGTACCAAAGTCTTTGTTTAGGAGTATATTTGTTTGTTTTTGGTAAATGGTCACTTATTCTTTCTGACATTACAAGCATATTATGATCGTAGTAACCAAAAACTTGCGATCTATTTTTTACAATTACATTAGGCATTGATTTAAGTTCAGATATTATCTTTTCCGCCCATTCTTTGCCGGTTTGATTGCCGATACTAACTTCGCTGGTTAACAAACTTCCTCCAAATCTTGCTTTATCTTCAGCTAAAATTACTCTAGCTCCATTTTGTGCTGCAGCGTAAGCGCTTGACAATCCAGAAGGTCCTGAGCCAGTAACTAAAAGATCACAATATTCATATTTATGCTCATATCTTTCTTGATCATGATCAGGGGAAACAACACCAAATCCTGCTGTTTTTCTTATAAATGGTTCGTAAAACTTATACCAAAAACTCTTCGGCCACATAAAAGTTTTATAATAAAAGCCTGCTGGAAAAAATTTGTTTAAAAAATTATTTATTGCACCAATATCAAAATTTACATTTGGCCAACAATTTACACTTTTTGCTTCTAAACCTTCAAACAGTTCTTGTTCTGTGGCTCTTACGTTAGGTATTGATTCATTGCTTCTAGTTAACTGAACCATTGCATAAGGTTCGTCTACACCTGCGCCAAAAAATCCTCTAGGCCTATGGTATTTAAAACTTCTTCCAACTAAACGAACTCCATTTGCAATTAAAGCTGAAGCAAGAGTATCGCCTTCATATCCAGAATAATTTTTTCCATTAAATTTAAAAGAAATTTTTTTATCTCTATTAATTAAACCACCATTATCTAATCTAAAATTTTGAGACATTTTTATATTTCTTCGTTTGCTTTTAATGTTTTAAATATTTCATGAGTTAAAGTATCTCTTTCAACTTTAATCCATTGCCTACATCCTGAAATATGTTGCCATAATTCTAAATGCTTTCCTCTTGGACTTTTTCTTAAATAAACAAAATTATCCCAATCCTGATCTGAAACTTCTTTATTTAATTCCGGTCTCTTAATTGTAGCATCACCACCATATGAAAATTCATTTTGAGATCTTAATCCGCAGTGAGGACATTTAATATGTAACATTTATGAAATCCAAGTTTTTGTTCCAAGACCTTTTTCATCAAGTAAATGTCCGGTGTTAAATCTATTTAAACTATATCCTGCATTTAATTCATGAGGCCTATCTTGTGCAATTGTGTGAGCAAACGTCCATCCAGATGCTGGAGTTGCTTTAAAACCTCCATAACACCAACCACAATTTAAATAAAGTCCTTCAATATGTGTTTTGTCTATAATAGGTGATCCATCCATAGACATGTCCATTATTCCTCCCCATGTTCTAAGCATTTTTAATTTGCTAAGAAATGGTAACATTGCAATTCCTTCTGTTAAAACATGTTGAAGAGTTGGTAGGTTTCCTCTTTGGGCATAACTATTGTATCCATCAAGATCTCCTCCCATAACCATTTCACCTTTGTCAGATTGACTGCAATAAAAATGTCCAGCACCAAAAGTAACAACGTGGTCTAATATTGGTTTAATTGGCTCAGACACACACGCCTGCAATAAGTGAGTTTCTATAGGCAGTCTCATATTTAACATTTCAGCAAGAACATTTGTGCTTCCAGCTACACAAAGACCTATTTTTTTTGCTTTAATATTTCCTTTTGATGTTTGAATTCCTTTTATTTTTCCATTATCAACATTAAAACCTGTTACTTCGCAGTGTTGAATTATATCTACACCCATTGAATCTGCTTGTCGTGCATAACCCCA
Organism: uncultured Candidatus Pelagibacter sp.; assembly: GCA_964483495.1. Classification (GTDB taxonomy): domain Bacteria; phylum Pseudomonadota; class Alphaproteobacteria; order Pelagibacterales; family Pelagibacteraceae; genus Pelagibacter. The sequence continues at coordinate 3,518 of CAZABF010000075.1, forward strand.
AACAACACCATCATGTCTAGCTGTGCCTGCACTTGGTTGCATCAACCCGCCAAAAATTGGAAACCTTACATTCTCCGAAAAATCAGCCATTGGAATTAATTTTTTTACTTCTTCTCTATTTAATAGAACCGCATCAATTCCATTTAATCTCATCGAGTTTCCTCTTCTAGAAAA
>CAZABF010000076.1:0-3641 GCA_964483495.1 uncultured Candidatus Pelagibacter sp.
TATTAGGTTTTGTTATTTCAATAAGTTTGCTTGTTTATTCAATTTTTTGTTTTAAAAAAAATAATCAAAATATAAATCAAAATATTTTTTCATTTTTATTTTTGCAGTTTTTTACTGTTGTAATAAGTTTTATATCTCTAGTTTATTCTTTTATTATTTCAGATTTTAGCAATGTAACCGTTTATAATAATTCACATTCTACAAAACCAATATTTTATAAAATTACTGGAACGTGGGGCAATCACGAAGGAAGTTTGTTGCTTTGGTTATTGGTTTTAACTTTATTTATCTTTTTATTTATTATTTTTTCAAAAAAACAACCAACCAAATACAGATTACTCTCTATTTTTTTTCAACAAATTATTATTTCAGGATTTTTTTTATTTTTACTCTTAACTTCAAACCCATTTAACTTTTTATTTCCAGTTCCAAATGAAGGTCTTGGTTTAAATCCAATTTTACAAGACCCTGCGCTAGCAATTCATCCTCCAATTTTATATTTAGGATATGTTGGATCATCAATAATTTTTTCTGCTTCTTTGGCATCATTAGTTCAAAATAATATCAATAAAGAATGGGCAATACATATAAAAAAATGGATTCAGGCAGCATGGTTTTTTTTAACAATTGGAATTTTATTAGGGTCTATCTGGGCTTATTATGAATTGGGCTGGGGAGGTTTTTGGTTTTGGGATCCTGTAGAAAATGTTTCTTTAATGCCCTGGTTATGTTTAACCGCTCTGCTTCATACCGTCATCGTTTTAGAAAAAAGAAACCTTCTAAAGTCATGGACTTTAATATTATCTATTGCAACGTTTACATTCAGTATGATTGGAACTTTTTTAGTTAGATCTGGGATCTTAAATTCAGTACATACATTTGCAAATGATCCAGAAAGGGGAATGTTTATTTTATTATTTTTATTTTCTTTAATTATTTTATCTATAATTTTATTTTTTATTTATCAAAGCAAAGAGAATTCATCACAAAAAAAATTTTTTTTAGTTAGCAAAGAAACATCAATTTTAATTAATAATTGGTTTATGATGTATTTTTTATCTGTTGTTTTAATAGGAACTACCTATCCAATATTTTTAGAAGTAATAGTAAATGAAAAAATTTCGGTAGGACCTCCATTTTTTAACAAACTATTAATTCCATTTTTAGGTTTATTTTTAATTTTTATGGCGATAGGACCTAAGTTAAATTGGATTAAAGATAATTATAAGAAAATAAAATATTCAAGGATTGTTTATTTTATTATTTGCTTACTTATATCTTTTTATTTAATTAAAAAAACATCATCTGAAATTTTATTTACATCTATTTTAGGCGGAGCTTCATTATATTTACTATTTGCTACGATAAAGGAATTTTTAAATAAGAAGTATAATACTCCTCAAGCGATTTCACATTTTGGATTTAGTTTATTTATATTAAGTATTCTCTTTAATAGTTTATTTTCTAATGAATTTTCTGCAAATATGAAAATAGGACAAGAATTAATTTACGAAAAGGAACAAATAAAGTTTTTAAAAATTAAAACATTTGATAAAGAAAATTACAAGTCTGTTATTGCAAATTTTGAAATAACAGATGAAAAAAATAATGTAATTTCTTTATATCCCGAAATTAGAATTTACAACCAGCCAAAAATATTAACAAGTGAAGCAGATATAATTTCAACTGCTTTTTTTGATAAATTTATAGTCATAAATTTATTAAAAGGGGAAGAAATTTTTAATGTTAGGTATCAAACAAAACCATTTATGATTTGGATTTGGATATCAGTTTGTTTAATTTCAATTGGAGGAATGTTGAGTTTGTTTAAAAGACATTAGTATATGAAGAAAAATATTTTTTATTTAATCTTATTATTATTTTTTACGTTTATTTTTACTGTATTTTATATAGGCCTAGATAAACCCAACTTTTATACACCAAAAGAAGTAAAGAATAAAAGTTTAGAAGAATTTACTAGCACCGAGCTGTTTTCAAATGAACAATTTAACTCTAATGATATTATTGAGAATAATAAATTCACATTGGTAAATATATGGGCTTCGTGGTGCGTTCCTTGTAGGTTAGAACATTCATTACTTATGGATTTAAGTGAAAAAACAAACTTAAATATTGTTGGTTTAAATTATAAAGATAAAAAAAATAATGCTATTAAATTGTTAAATGAATTAGGAAATCCTTTTTCAAAAATTTTAACTGACCCAGATGGCATTATATCTATTTCACTAGGAGCTTATGGTGTTCCTGAAACTTTTCTTTTAAACAATAAATCAAAAGTGATTAGAAAATATATTGGTCCTTTAACAAAGGATAATATTTTAGAAATTATAAAAATAATTCAATGATGAGAATAATTAAATTTATTTTATTAATATTTATTATAATTTTATCATTTCAAGAAATATCAAGCGCAAATAGTAGTTCCCCACTAATTGATAAAATTTCTAAAAATCTTAGATGTTTAATTTGCCAAGGACAATCAGTTTATGATTCACAATCAGATTTTGCCTTAAGCATGAAAACACTTATTAATAAGAAATTAGAAGAAGGTAAATCAGAAAAACAAATTTATGATTATTTAAAAAATCAATACGGCGAATGGATTGTATATGATCCGGAGTTTGATAAAAAAAATTTATTATTATGGACATTTCCATTAATTTTATTCATTTTTGGAGGTCTATTAATTTATAGAAAAGTGTTTATAAATTAGGACTAAATAAAATGAAACAATCTCTAAAAATAACATTAAATATATTTTTTTTATTTTTGATGATAATTCCATCACATAGTGAAGAAAAAAAAGAAAATTTTAACGAACATGAGATAAATTTTTATAGTGGAATGTTTGATTTTAGTGATGATGGTCAAAGAGCAATTTTATTTGGAGCAGAGCACCAAAATGAAAATTTAGTTAGAGATAGCTTCTTAGGAAGAATCTCTCCAGTTACTGGCCTTATGATTACCGAAAATAATGCAGCTTATGGATATACAGGAATTCAAGCATTTTATAATTTGGGTCAATTAAATTTTACCCCATCCTTTACACCAGGCCTGTACAGTCAAGGAGATGGAAAAGATTTAGGACATATGATTGAATTTAAAAGTGAACTTCAATTTTCTTTAGACTTATCTTCAGAAAGTGAGTTGGGATTTTCCTATAATCATATATCTAATGCGAGTTTAGGAGATAAGAACCCTGGGGCAAATAGTTATATGTTCAATTTTATAAAAAAGTTCTAAAATGCAATTATGAATTTAAAAAACTGCCATAATTTTGATGATTTTAGAAAATTAGCAAAAAAAAAATTACCATCCCCTATATATAACTATATTGATGGTGGTGCAGACGATGAAGTAACTTTGAACAGAAATACAGCAGCATTTAATGATTGTGACTTAATTCCAAATGTTTTGACTGATGTTGCCAATGTAGATACGTCCACAACAGTTTTAGGACAAAAAATTGACTTTCCACTTTTTCTTTCAGCAACAGCTATGCACCGTCTTTATCATCACGAAGGAGAAAGAGCTACCGCAAAGGCTGCAGAAAAAATGGGTACAATGTTTGGCATATCAACCATGGCAACTGTTAACATTGAAGAAATAGGAGCATTAAC
>CAZABF010000077.1:0-3641 GCA_964483495.1 uncultured Candidatus Pelagibacter sp.
GTTTGGCTAGATCAGATGTAAATGTAATTATGTTTGATGAACCTCTAACAGTTATAGATCCACATTTAAAATGGGTACTTCGTTCAAAATTAAAAGAACTTCATCAGAAAATTAACAGAACTATGATTTATGTTACTCATGATCAAACAGAAGCCTTAACCTTTGCAAATCAAGTTGTGGTAATGCATGAAGGAGAAATTATTCAAACAGGTACCCCAGTTGAATTATTTGAAAAGCCAAAGCATACTTTTGTAGGTTATTTTATAGGTTCACCAGGAATGAATATAATACCTTGCGAAATTCAAAACGGAACAGCTGAAGTTGCTGGAATTAAAATATCCACTAGCAGCAAAATTAAACAAAAATCAAATTTTTCTAAAACCGAGATAGGAATTAGACCAGAGTTCGTTTCTTTTAGCAAAGATGGAATACCTGTTAAAATTATAAAAGTTAGCAATACGGGAAGACACAAAATTATTGATACAGAATGTAAAAATGGAAAGATAAAAATTCTTTCTCATTCTTCTAAAGAAATACCTAGCGGTAGTGCATTTTTATCTTTTGATAAAAAATACACTTACGCATATGGAGATAGCAGAATAATTGAATAATGGATAAAACTATAAATCAAAAAGCTTGGTTCTTTGTTATACCTGTATTTATTTTGGTAGCTTTTAATGCAGTGGTTCCTTTAATGACGGTTGTTAACTACGCTTTCCAAGACACTTTTGGAAACAATGTTTTTATGTGGGAAGGCACAAGATGGTTTAAACAAATACTCAAATCAGAAAGATTTCATGCTGCTTTAGGGAGACAATTTTTATTTACAGGAATAATTTTACTAATACAAATTCCTCTAGGTATTGCTATTGCATTGTCTATGCCAAAAAAAGGAATTGGAGTTCCAATTTGTTTGGTTCTAATGTCCATGCCCTTATTAATTCCATGGAATGTAGTCGGGGCTATGTGGAATATATTTGCATTACCTGAAATTGGTTTTTTAGGTCATTCCCTTAATGATCTTGGTTTTGACTATAATTTTACTCAACAAATAGGAGATGCGTGGTTTACTACAATTCTAATGGATGTTTGGCATTGGACCTCTTTAGTTGTTTTACTTTCTTATGCAGGACTTCAATCAATTCAACCTGCTTATTATCAAGCAGCGGAAATTGATGGTGCAAGCAAGTGGGCTATATTTAGATATATTGAACTACCAAAAATGAAGAAAGTATTAACTATTGCAATTCTTTTAAGATTTATGGATAGCTTTATGATTTATACCGAACCTTTTGTTCTAACTGGAGGAGGTCCTGGAAATGCAACAGCTTTTCTTTCAATTGATTTAGTAAAAATGGCGCTAGGTCAATTCGATTTAGGACCTGCTGCAGCAATGTCACTGATATATTTTTTTATAGTTCTTTTAGTGTGTTGGGTTTTTTATAATTTAATGATGAGAAACGAGGTGCAAAAATGAGAAAATTTAAATGGTTAGTTCCTACAGTTTATATTTTATTTTTAATGCTACCAATTTATTGGTTGTTAAATATGTCTTTTAAGACAACAACTGAAATTATTAATACCTATTCTTTATGGCCACAAAAGTTTACATTCGAAAATTATATAACAATTTTCACGGACAGCACATGGTATACGGGTTATTTAAATTCAATTTACTATGTAGTTATGAATACAATTTTATCTGTTGCTGTTGCTTTACCTGCTGCTTATGCATTTTCAAGATATAAATTTTTAGGAGATAAACATTTATTTTTTTGGTTGTTAACAAATAGAATGGCGCCTCCCGCAGTTTTCGCTTTACCATTTTTTCAATTCTATTCTTCAATAAATTTATTTGATACTCACATAGCAGTGGCATTGTCTCACTGTTTATTTAACATCCCATTAGCAGTCTGGATACTAGAAGGTTTTATATCTGCAGTACCTAAAGAATTAGATGAAACAGCTTATGTTGATGGATATTCTTTTTGGAGATTTTTTGTAAGAATTTTTATCCCAACAATAGTAGCTGGAATTGGTATAACTATGTTTTTTTGTTTTATGTTTTCATGGGTAGAATTGTTATTAGCAAAAACATTGACGGCAGTTGCTGCTAAACCTATTGCTGCAACCATGACAAGAACTGCTAGCACATCAGGATATGAATTAGGATTATTAGCGGCCGCTGGAAGCTTGACTATAATTCCAGGAGCAATAGTTATTTACTTTGTTAGAAACTACATAGCGAAAGGATTTGCTTTAGGTAGAGTATGATTTTTACAAGCGCATATGCAGGATGGGAGTCTGTAGATAAAGCTCACGAAAAAAGTTTTTTTGATTTTGAATTTATTACTTGGATGGCTTGGACATGGCAAACTGCTGCATTTTTTATATTTATAGCTATTTGTTTAACTATAATGATAATTTGGGAAAAAAAAGTACCTGGAGGAACTCCAAGAAGAGGAATTTTAAGTTTAGATACGACCAGAGGAGATAGGTTATTTATTTCTTTGTTAAGCGCTGCTTATATCCATCTAGCATGGCTTGGCCTTGTTGATTTAACACTATGGATTGCTACAATTATATCTGTTTTATTTTCAATAATAGTTTTTAGATACGTATAAAATATGAAAAGAATTTTAGTACTTGGTGCAGGAGCAATGGGTTCTGCCTTCACAGTTCCATGTGTAGACAATAATAATGATGTAGTTTTAGTTGGTACTCATCTAGAAGATAAAGTTATTGAAAATATAAAAAAGCAGGAAAATTTTCACAAAGTTCTTAACTGCAAATTATCAAAAAATTTAAAAGTTGAAAAATTTGAAAAATTCCAAGATGAAATGAAAAAAAAACCTGATTTAATTGTTATTGGAGTTAATTCAAAAGGAATTGAATGGGCAGGAAAAGAAATATCTAAAAACTATAAATTTCCAACATCTATTCTTTTGCTTACCAAGGGATTAAGCCTAATAAATGGAAAATTTGAAACTTTGATAGAAAAATTTAAGTTAATACTTGCAAAAAACAATATTGTAGAATCAAATATTTCGGCAGTCGGAGGTCCATGCCTGGCGTCTGGTTTGGCTAACAGAATTAAAAGCAGCGTAGTACTAGCAAATGAAAATAAGAATATAGTTAAAAACATAGCAAATATAATTTCTACAGATTACTATAGTGTTGAAATTTCTAATGATGTATTAGGTGTAGAAATTTGTGCGGCAATAAAAAATATTTATTCGATGATAATTGGAGCCTCAGAAGGATTAAGTAGCAGCAAAGCTGATAAAGATATTAAAAGTAAGTATTATTTAAATACAGCTGCTTCATTAATGTATAAGTCTATATCTGAAATGGCCTACTTTACTAAATCTTTAAATGGCAAGGAAGAAAGTGTTTACGGATTAGCAGGAATGGCAGATTTATACGTAAGTTCAGCAGGTGGAAGAAATAGTAAAATGGGAAAATACCTTGGCGAAGGACACGAATATAAAACTGCAAAAGAAAAATTTATGAAAAATGATACTATTGAAGGTGCAGAATTGATTTTTGAAATTGGAACAAAAATATTAAAAGATTTTGATAAAACAAAAATCCCTTTAATGGTTAGCTTAATTGAATCAATTATTAAAAATAAAAAACTA
>CAZABF010000078.1:0-3636 GCA_964483495.1 uncultured Candidatus Pelagibacter sp.
TAACTCGTTTAAGCTATACTGATTTTGATGGGAAGAATTTTATGTCAAAAATAAGCTCAGATACAATTATTGATGAAGAATTAATTAATGAATTTGCTCCTAAAATTACAGAAGGAATAAAAAGAATAAAAGATTGGGTTGAAAAAGACTAAAAAATCTCTGGACAATCTAATCAAATTTTGTTTCAATTATCAATTATAATTAACGAAAGAGAGGGAAAATGAAAAAAATATTATCATTTCTATCTGGAGCTCTAGTGCTTTTTGCGGCCACTTTATCTTTTACAACAGTTGCAAAATCTGCTGAGTTTTTCACGATAGGAACTGGTGGACCAACTGGAGTTTATTTTCAAACTGGTAATGCTATTTGCAAAATGCTCCATAAATCAGCTATTGCTAAAGAGCATGGAAGAAAAAAAGGTATAGATAAAGCTTACAGATGTACGGCTCCATCTACAGGAGGATCAAACTACAACATAGGCCAAATTAAAGATGGTGAGTTTCAATTTGGTGTAGCTCAGTCTGATTGGCAATTTCATGCTGTTAATGGTTCGAGCAAATGGGAAGGAAAACAGTTTAGTAATTTAAGAGCTGTTTTTTCAGTTCACAACGAACCTTTTCAAATTTGGGCAAGAAAAAAAGCAAAAGTAAAAGACTTTAAAGGTCTTAAAGGTAAAACTGTTAACATAGGTAATCCAGGTTCAGGTCAAAGAGGAACTATGGAAGTACTTATGGAAGCAATGGGAGTTGACAATAGTTATTTTAAAGGAGTTACAGAGCTGACTTCTTCTGAACAAGTTAAAGCACTTTGCGACGGTAAAATAGATGCTTATGGATATTCCGTAGGATTTCCAAATGGCGCTATGGAGCAGGCAGCAACTTGTGCAGCAAAAGCATTGCCAATTAATCTTACTGGCGGACCTGTTCAAGGTTTAATAGATGGTGCACCTTATTATGCAGCAGCTACAATACCCGCAGGAACTTACACAGGACAAAAAAAAGATGTAACTACTTTTGGTGTTAAAGCTACTGTTGTAACTAGTGCCGATGTATCTGAAGAGCTAGTTTATTTAGTAACAAAAGCTGTTTTTGAAAACTTTGATGATTTTAGAAAACAACATCCTGCTTTTGGTCCTTTAGAGAAGAAAAACATGATTGCTGATGGTTTATCAGCTCCATTACATCCAGGTGCTATTAAATACTATAAAGAAGCTGGATTAATGTAATCTAAATACTTAATTAAATTAAAAAGGCCCAATAAATATATTGGGCCTTTTTTTATTGTAAAGTATATTTCATAAATGGATCAAAACGCTGATACAAAAATTGAAAGTAAAATTCACGAAGATTTATCTCCTACTAAAAATCTTACCGGATTACATCTAAAAATTGTTGGCGCTATAGCAATTATCTGGTCTTTATTTCAACTTTGGTACGCGTCTCCATTTCCATTTTGGTTTAATATTGGAATGTTTAAAGGCTTACCTGCTAGAGCTATTCACTTAGGTTTTGCTTTACTATTGGCATTTTTAATATTTCCTATTTCTAGATCAAAAAAAATTTCAATCATAGATATTTTAATAAGTATAGTAGGAACTTTTTGTTGTCTCTATATATATTTTTTTTATGATCAATTAGTAGACAGAGGAGGAATTCTTTTAAAAATTACCTTAGCTCAAAATATTATTTTACCAATAGAATTAATTATTGGAATATGTGGAATTTTAATATTACTTGAAGCAACTAGAAGAGCAATAGGAATACCTTTGGTCATAATTGCAGTTTGTTTTTTATTATTTTCTTATTTTGGAAAATATGCTCCAGACATAATTTCACATGGAGGACTTTCGTTAAAAAGGCTAGTGGGATTTCAGTGGTTTGATCAAGAAGCTATATTTGGAATTCCGATTGGTGTTTCTGTAGATTTCATTTTTTTATTTGTTTTATTTGGTGCTCTTTTAGAAACTGCGGGTGGCGGAAGATATTTTCTAGATTTAGCTTTTGCCATGGTTGGAAAAATGAAAGGAGGGCCAGCAAAAGCAGCGATATTAGCATCTGGAATGACCGGCATGATTTCTGGTTCGTCAGTTGCAAACACGGTTACTACTGGAACATTTACTATTCCAATTATGAAAAAAACTGGATTTTCAAAAGAAAAAGCAGGAGCCATAGAAGTATCATCTTCAGTTAACGGTCAAATAATGCCTCCGGTAATGGGAGCGGCAGCTTTTGTAATGGCAAGTTTTATTGGAGTTACATATTTTGAAGTTGTTAAACATGCCTTTTTACCTGCAATAATATGTTATGTTGCTTTATTTTATATTTCTCATCTTGAAGCTCTAAAATTAAATCTTAAAGGCATGGATGATGAAGATGTTCCTAATTTAAAAAAGACTTTTTTATCTGGGCTTCATTTTTTAATTCCAATTTTTGTTTTAATTTACTTGTTAGTTTACATGAGGTTTACAGCTTCATATTCAATTTTTTATGCAACTTTATCTTTAATATTAGTAAATTTTTTAAACAAAATAATTAAAGAATCAAATTTTAGGGATGGTTTAATAACTTGGTATAACCAAACGATTGTTGGATTTGAAAAAGGCGCAATAAATATGGTTGGTGTTGCTATTGCTATTGCAACTGCAGGAGTGATTGTTGGTGCAGTAGGCTCTACAGGTTTAAGTACAAACTTAATTATAGTTATAGAGTCTGTTGCAAAAGATAACATCGCAATTCTAATATTATTAACTATGATTTTATGTTTGTTGCTCGGAATGGGACTTCCAACAACAGCAAATTATGTTGTGGTTGCATCACTTATGGCAACAGTTTTGGTAGACGTAGGTAATGCATCTGGTTTTATTTTTCCACTTATAGCAGTTCATTTATTTGTTTTTTATTTTGGCTTAATGGCAGATGTCACTCCTCCTGTTGGTCTTGCCTCTTATGCGGCAGCTGCTATTTCGGGTGGGGACCCCATCAAAACAGGTGTACAAGCTTTCTGGTATGAAATAAGAACAGCTGTTTTACCAATTATTTTTTTATTTAATCACGAATTATTATTAATTGGGATTGAAAATATTTGGCATGGAATATTAGTAATTATAACATCATTAATAGGAATATTAGTTTTTTCCGCAGCCACCCAAGGATGGTTTATCAATAAGTTGAGATGGTTTGAAATAATGATCTTTCTTGTAATATCCATATCATTTTTATCACCAGAATTTGTTTTAAATAAGTTTTATCCAAAATTTAATTATATAAATTTAAATGATGCAAATACAGTTACTTTACAATCTAAAAAAGATGTTCATATTAAAATTACCAGACCAAGTCCATATGGAGAAAGATATAAATTGTTTGAAATAAAAAAAGGAACATTTGATGAAGAATTTAACTTAGAAAAATATGGATTAAATCTTGTTAAAAAAGAAGGCAAAATTATTGTTGATACACTTAACTGGAAAGGTGAAGCTAAAAAAAGTGGTTTTGAAATGAATGATATTATTACTGAGTTAAAAACAGAAAATTTTGATCGACCAAATAAAGATGTGGTTTATATTTTTTCATTAATTTTATTAATAATATTTGGTTATTTTAATTATAAAGAATATAGATTTAAAAAAAATTAAAA
>CAZABF010000079.1:0-3594 GCA_964483495.1 uncultured Candidatus Pelagibacter sp.
TACAGTTATATATATATATTTTATATATATAATTGTTATTACTGATATATTGGTTAAGAAATATTAATTTTTTATTAAATGCAAACTAGTTTTAATATTAAAGAACCAGGACTTAATGTTTTACCACTAGGAGTTGAAAGATATATCGTTAATGGCGGAGGTCTTACGGGTCTTCAAATTTTTCCTGAAGATGAAATAGAAATTATTAATAATGAAGGAAATCAAATTTGTGAAATTTCAATTTTTAACAAAGAAGGAAAATCTGAACCTGCAATTTTAAATCTAAAAGAAAGTAAAGATTCATCTGAAATAAAAAAAATACTTTCAAAAAAAGATGAAGACTCCTTAATAGCTGCTTATCAATTAAAAAAAAGAAATTTAGATATTGCTAAAGCTAAGTCCTCAATAGTTTTCGATAAAGATACAAGTCCTGGAGAAAAGATAAAATTAAATACTAAAGAAAAATGTTATTGTATTTTCTCAGCTCCTGGACCTGAAATGAGAATTCATGAACAAAATCCACCTACTGATTTAACTATTTTTGTTAAAAGAGCAAAAATTACTAAAGATAAAGAGCATTCAATAATTCCTGATCCCATGTTCGATCCTCTTAGTGAAACAAATATTGATCGTCAAACTGCAATTTCATTCCAAGTTAAAGAAGGTGACTTCATTCAAGTCATTTCTCCAACAGGAAGACAATGTTCAGATTTTGTTGCATTTGATACAGCAAAATTAGATAAAAGAATTGAAAAAGGTCTTGATTGGCAAACAACAAGAACTTTTATGGGAAATACTTTCCCGGGACCAGGATTGTTTTCTAAATTTTATGATACTGATCATGAACCATTAGTTGAAGTAATTAGAGATACAGTTGGAAGACATGATACTTTTAATTTAGCATGCACATCTAAATATTATGAAGATTCTGGGTATTTCGGTCATCCGAATTGTTCTGATAATTTAAATGATTGTATGGAAAAGTTTGGAGTTCAAAAAAAAAGAGGTTGGCATGCCATAAATCTTTTTTTCAATACCTCTGCAGGTGGACTTAATTCGGTATTATCAGATGAATCTTTTGCTAGACCTGGTGATTATGTGATGTTTAGAGCTCTTAAAGATTTAACTTGTGGAACAACGGCGTGCCCGAGTGATATAGATCCTTGTAATTCATGGAATCCTACGGATATTTTTGTTAGAACTTATGATAAAAATAAAGAATTTACGAAATCTTTTGCATTTAGAATGAAAACAGACTCTGAAACAAAATTAACTAGAAATACCGGTTTCCATGAAAGAACTTCTAAACTTACAAGAAACTTTGTGGATGCTAGAGGTTTTTGGCTACCTAATGATTATACAAAACACGGAATAATTAATGAACATACCGCTTGTCGTGAAAAAGCTGTTGTTATCGATCTTTCTTCATTAAGAAAATTTGAAATCTTAGGACCTGACGCAGAAGAATTAATGAATTACACCCTAACAAGAAACATTAAAAAACTTTCAGTTGGTCAGGTGGTTTATTCATCAATGTGTTATGAAAATGGATTCATGTTTGATGACGGTACATTGTTAAAAATGAGTGATAATGGTTTTAGATGGATATGTGGTGACGAATATGCTGGAGAATGGCTAAAAGAACAGGCTAAGAAAAAAAACTACAAAGTTCTAATAAAAAACTCGACTGACCAAATAAATAATATTTCTTTACAAGGACCAAATAGTAGAAAAATACTTGAAAAATTTATTTTTACGCCACCAACACAACCTTCTGTTTCTGAACTGCAATGGTTCAGATTTACTATTTGTAGAGTGGAAGAACTAAACGGAATACCATTGATAGTTTCAAGAACGGGTTATACAGGTGAATTAGGTTATGAAATTTGGTGTCACCCCTCTGATGCGCCTAAAGTATGGGACAAAGTTATGGAAGCTGGAAAAAATGAAGGATTAATAACAGCAGGATTTGGTGCTTTAGACTTATTAAGAATTGAAGCAGGATTAATTCTTTTTGGTAATGAATTTGATGGTCAGGTCGATCCTTTTGAAGCAGGAGTTGGTTTTACTGTTCCTTTAAAAACTAAGACTGATGATTTTGTTGGAAAAGATGAGTTAATAAAAAGAAAAGAAAATCCTCAAAAAAAATTAGTAGGGTTAGAGTTAATCGGTAAAGAAAAAGCAAATCATGGAGATTGTGTGCACATTGGAAGATCTCAAGTAGGTGTAATTACTAGTGGATGTATTTCTCCAACTTTGAATAAAAATATAGCTTTGTGTAGAATGGATATTGTTCACTCAGAAATAGGTAAGGATGTAGAAGTAGGAAAAATTGACGGTCATCAAAAAAGAATTCCTGCAAAAATAGTAGGTTTTCCGCATTATGATCCTCAAAAACTTCGTGTAAAATCATAAATGGCAAAAACAACAATAGACTTATTAGATTTTTGGGAAGATCAAATGAAACAATCCCACACTTCTAGCAATTATTTTTTTAGAAAATCTCCTTCTCATTATCATATGATGCTATTAGTTATGTCTTCTTATAAACTAAATCAGAATCTTTCGGTTGAAGAACTTAAAACAAAACTATTTAAAACTTCTAGACCAAAATCTGCATTGATAATCAATGAAGCGTGTGAAAAAGGTTTTTTTTATTTAGAAAAAACTTCTAGTGATCAGAGAAAAAAATTTATTAAACCCAGCAAATCCTTTGTTGAAGAATTTAATAATTATCTTGATACTCTTAAAAATCTAAGCTTTTAGTTAGATTATTAACAAATTTCAGGCTGTTTGACTAATTGCTTATAATTTTTATATATAAAAAAAATTATATATTTCTACCTACCTAAAAATAAAATTTAAGATATGGGATTTCCAACAAAAGCAAAATATGTGGTTATTGGTGCAGGAATACATGGTTTAAGTACAGCTTGGCATTTGGCTCAAAAAATTAAAAAAAATGGTAACGGTAGTAATCAAGAAATAGTAGTTATTGATAAAGGTGGAATAGCTTCAGGCGCTAGTGGTATTGCTTGCGGTGTAGTGAGAAACAATTATTTTCAACCTGCTATGAGAGAACTTATGGCTCATAGTGTTAATATTTGGGAAAGTGATCCAAAAACATTCCATTATCATCCGATTGGCTACATGCAGATAAGTCCGGAAAGCATGAGAAAAGATGTAACCACTATTTATGAACAACAAAAAGCAATTGGATATGAATCAACTTTTGTTGAAGGACAAAAGGATTGCATGAATTATATGAAAAACATTTTTTACGATTGGCAAGCAAAAGGTATTACATCGGTCTTACATGAAAAAAAAGGTGGTTATGCAAATAATACAGCTTCTATTTATGGTTTAGCAGACAAAGCGGAATCTTTTGGTGTTAGAATTATTACTGGAACTGAAGTAACTGGTTTTAAAAGGGACAACAATAGTAATGCGGTAACAGGTGTTGTAACTTCAAAAGGAACAATTGAATGTGAACAAGTAATTGTTGCTGTAGGTCCTTGGATAAAAAACCTTTGGGATATGCTTGAACTACCAAAAAAAATTTCAATTAAAGATGAAAAAGGTAGAACACATAAA
>CAZABF010000080.1:0-3593 GCA_964483495.1 uncultured Candidatus Pelagibacter sp.
GCGGTGGACTAACTGGTCAAGTAGGAGCAATGGTTCACGGTATTTCCAAAGCATTACTAATGTTTGATGCAGAATTTAAATCAACCTTAAAAAAAGAAAAACTAACCACTAGAGATTCTAGATCTGTTGAAAGAAAGAAATATGGTCATAGAAAAGCTAGAAGAAGTTTCCAATTTTCTAAAAGATAATTTCTTTTTTAATCTTAACTGTTATACTGAATTATGCCTAAGCTAAATGCTTTAATTGCTGGATCAACTGGATATATTGGAATTCAATTAGTCAAATTACTAATAAAACATCCAAATATAAATATTAAATATTTATGTGGGAATACATCTAAAGGTAAATCAATTTCTTATTTTGACAAAAGTATAAAAAATAAAAAATTACCAAAAATAATTAAATTTAATAATAATTTATTAAATGATATTGATTTAGTTTTCACTGCTTTACCCAATGGTGAGGCTCAAAAAATATCTAATAAACTTTTAAAAAAAAATATCTTAATTGATTTATCAGCTGATTTTAGACTTAAATCTGCAAAAGAATATTTAAAATGGTATAAAATTAAACACAGTTCAAAAAATAATATTAAGAACAGTATTTATGCACTACCCGAGATTTCAAAAAAAAAATTAAAAAACTATAAAATAATATCTTGTCCCGGTTGTTATCCTACTTCAATATTGCTGCCATTGCTTCCTCTTATAAAACCGAATCTAATTAAACTAAATAATATTATAATTGACTCAAAATCTGGTTATTCAGGAGCGGGCAGAGGTGTACATAAAAAATATGCTAATAAAAATTTATATGAATCATTAAGCGCATACGGTGTTGGGTTTCATCGACACAACTCAGAAATTCAACAAGAATTAAACAATTATTCTAAAAAAAATATTAAATTTACTTTTACTCCTCATTTAAGTCCAATGTTTAGAGGAATTTTAAGTACAATTTATTTAGATGTTGAAAATGGTATTACTATAAAACACATAAATTCCAAATTAAAAAGATTTTATAAAAAAGATTCTTTTGTAAAGATTCTTCCGATTAACACGCTTGTAAGTACAAATGATGTAATTAATACAAATTACTGCCACTTATCTGTATGTAAATCAAAGTATAGAAATAAATTAATAATTTTGTCAGCAATAGATAATCTGATAAAAGGAGGAGCGGGGCAGGCTGTACAAAATTTAAACTATTATTTTGGCTACAATGTAAAAAAAGGATTAGTATGAAAAATATAATTTTTACAATTTTATTATCCATTTTATTATTTTCTTGCACTTCTTACAATGAAAGCAAAAGTTTAAATATCCAAAGTGCCCAACTAGCTCACTCAAAATTTAATAATATAAATAACGATTTTTCTTATGATGAGTACAAATCATTAATTGTTGAGTATGGTAAAAATAGTAAATTTCCAGATATAAAGTAATAAAATGAAAAAAATTAATATAGCATTGGTTGGTTTAGGTCAAATAGGCAATTATTTAATGAACGAATTAAATAAAAAAAAAGGGGACATTGAACTTAAAACTGGAAAAAAAATTAATGTTGTAGCAATTTCAGCTAAAAATATTAATAAAAAAAGAAAATTTAAAATAAATAAAAAAATATTTTATAAGAATCCTTTAAATATATTTAAGCAAAAAAAAATTGACATATTATTTGAATGCATAGGTTTATCTGATGGAATTTCAAAAAAAGTTGTTGAAATAGCTTTAAAAAATAAAATTAATGTAATAACTCCAAATAAAGCGTTAATATCTAAGCACGGAGACTATCTTTCAAAATTGGCTGAAAAAAATAAAGTCAATTTAGAATTCGAAGCTTCTGTAGCTGGAGGAATACCAATTTTAAGAACAATTAAAGAAGGTCTAGCAACCAATAAAATTAATAAAGTTTATGGAATTTTAAATGGCACTTGTAATTATATTTTGTCAGAAATGGAAAGTTCTAAAGAATCATTTTCAAATGTTTTAAAAAGAGCACAAAAATTAGGATATGCTGAACCAGATAATCCTAAGCTTGATTTAAATGGCTATGATGCTCTAGCAAAAATTAGAATATTATCATCTTTATCCTTTAATAAAAATATATCTAAACAAAAATGTTTAATGGAAGGAATAGAAAATATTGAATTTAAAGATATTGAAATTGCCGATCAGTTAAATTTTAGAATTAAATTACTAGGAATTACAGAACTGATAAATAATAAACTTTTTGAAAGAGTTCATCCATGTCTTGTAAAAAAAGATTCCTATATTGCAAATGTTTCAGGTGTTATGAACGCTGTTATCCTCCACGGAGAACCTGTTGGTGAGAGTGTTTTACAAGGTGAGGGGGCTGGTCCAGGAGCAACTTCTTCTGCCTTAATGTCAGATCTTCTTTCTATTTTGAGAGGTAATATTAAATTTCCATTTGGTGTTTCAAGTAAAAAGCGTAAATCTATTTCTTCTTATGATTTAAATAAGTATTCTAATTCTCTTTATCTTAGATTTGAAGTAAATGATAAGCCCGGTGTTCTTTCTCAAATTACCCAATCCTTAGCCAAAAGAAACATTTCTATTGAAAGACTTATTCAAATACCTGACCATAAAAACAAGAAAGCATCTATAATAATTATTACTCACAAAACAAACGAATTAGATGCAAATAAATGTCTTAAATTATTTAAGACTAATAACAACATATTAAAAATTCCTACGAGAATAAGACTATTCTAAATGGAATTATATATTAAGTTATTTGAGGTATTATCCCCTGTTTTCTTCATAGTTGGAATAGGTTATATCTTAGGCAAAAAAAAGTCAGATATAGACACTACATTTATAACAAATTATTCTGCTAATTTTGGTGCACCAGCACTATTTATTTTTGCCATCACGTCCTCTGGAGTTACCTACAGTGTATTTTCAGAATATTTTATTTATTCTGTAATTGCCCTTACTTGTTTTGCAATAACCGGTGTCATATTTCTATTTTTTATGAAAAAGGATATTTCTAGAGAATTACCACCTTTTTTCCTTCCTAATACAGGCAATATGGGTATCCCAATTTGCTTATTTGCTTATGGATCTTTAGGAATGGGTGTCGCTGCTGCTGTATCATCTTTGGTTGTTCTTTTACATTTTACAGCTAATATTTTTCTGGCTAGTAAAAAATTTGATATTAAAATTATTTTAAAAAGTCCTTCCACTTATGCAGTAATTGTTGCAGTTACCTTTTTATATTTTGATCTTGAAATGCCTAAATTCGTTTTAAATACAGTTATGTTACTAGGTTATGCTATGATTGTTTTGATACTAATGTCTTTAGGAGTTTCGTTAACACAATTGAAAGTCTTTTCTATTAAAACTTCTTTAATCTCTTCAATAGGTCGAGTAATTGTTGGGCCAATTATAGGGTTTTTTTTAATTAAAATATTTAATTTATCTGGTTATGCGGCAGGTGTTTTGTTAATACAATCTTCAATGCCTAGTGCCATTTTAACATATTTGATAGCCTCTATGTACTCGCCAAAAGAAATTGTAGACAACATATCTAGCATGATTGTAGTTTCAACTTTAATGTCTTTAATAACT
>CAZABF010000081.1:0-3583 GCA_964483495.1 uncultured Candidatus Pelagibacter sp.
ATGAGAAAGGTTTTTATCATTGCTTTAGCACAGCAGAGCATGGAAATATTTTTGACTTTATCATGAAAACTCAAAATTTAAAATTTGGAGAAGCAGTAAAATATTTGGCAAATTTGGCAGGAATGCAGCCATACACATTTTCAAAAAAAGATGAAGAAAGAGAAAAGCAATGGAATGAATATTCAGAAATATTTAAATTATACGTAGAATTTTATCATAAGGAATTGTTGCAAAACGAAAGTTTTAATTTTGCAAGAGAATATTTAAAAAAAAGAAATTTATCTAAAAAAGAAGTTGTAGATTTTAAAATAGGTTATGTACCACATAATCCAAATTTTTTTGAAAATATTAAATCTAAATTTAATAAAAAAATTATAATTGATACTGGACTTTTTTATTTTGATGAAAGAAAGAATCATTATGTAGAAAGATTTAAAGATAGAATTATTTTTCCTATCAATAGTATTACTGGACAACCAATTGCTTTAGGTGGAAGAACAATAAAAGAAAATAATTATTTAGCAAAATATATTAATTCACCCGAAACTCCTTTTTTTAAAAAAGGTTCAAATTTATATAACCTAGATTATGCAAGAAAATTATCTAATAAAGTTGAATATGTGTATTTGGTTGAAGGATATATGGACGTTGTTAGTTTAAATAGCAAGGGTATTGAAAATGTTGTAGCAAATCTCGGAACCTCACTTACTGATAGACAAGTATCAGTCTTAAATCAATTTTATGATGATTTAATAATTTGTTTTGATGGAGATGAAAGTGGCTACAAGGCAGCATTAAGAGCTGCAGAAAACTTAATAAAAGAATTAAAACCTGAAAAACAAATTTCTTTTTTATTTTTACCAGACAAAGAAGATCCAGATAGTTTTGTAAATAAAAATGGTAAAGATTATTTTATTGAATTTACAAAAGAGAAAAAAATTTCAATTCATAATTTCATATTTAATCATTATAAAAATCTGGCAAAAAATAATCCTTCTTCTTTAGCAATATTTGAAAAAAAAATAAGATCTATTGCATACTCAATAAAGGATGAATTTATTAAAAAATATGTTTTAGAGTTTTTTTTAGAAAAAATAAGTTCACTTACTCCAAATGCAAATCAAAATAAGAATAAAACTTTTTATAAAAAGGCCAAATCATTAAAATCTACTCAAAAATACTTCAATGAAACAAAAAATTTAAGTTCAATTGAAATTAAAGAATTTTCATTTTTATACCTAATTATTAACAATTTAGAATTAGTGAAAAATAATTTAAATTTATTGGAAAATGTAAAATTGTTTTCAAATGAAAATAAAATTATTTACGATAGTTTATTTAAAAAACTGCAAAGCGAACAAGAACCATCAATAAACAATTTATCTCTAGATCCTCAAATTTTAAATAAAATTTCAAAATTTGCATCAATTAAACATATTTTAAATAAATTAGAAAAAGATGAATTCAAAGTTTTAGAATTGTTAGAAGAAATTATAAGAGATATTAAAAATTATGAACTTGAAAGCAGAATAGAGGAATTAGAATCAAAATTCTCTAAAGATTTAAATGAAAATACATTTAACGAAATTAAAGAATTAAAAAAATTACAAAAAATCAATTAAATCAACCAATTTATATATGGATTTTTTTAGATTTGTCATTATATAAGACTTCCAAACTTTATTTCTGTGGAACGAATTATTACAAAATCATTTGCTAGATTAATGGGCCGAGGGGTTCATAGAGGTTTTATTACATACGAAGAACTAAACAAATCTTTGGGAAAAAGAAACTTATCAAGTGAAAATCTATCACAAGCATTTATACATATCTTAGATGGCAAAATCGCTTTAGTTGAAAAAAAATCTGATTATAAAATTTTAAGAAAAAAAGAATCTTCATCGAGAGAAGAAGGCAAAACTATAGAGAAAAGCGATGACCCTATAAGAATGTATCTAAGAGAAATGGGTGGAGTGGAGCTTTTATCTAGAGAAGGTGAAATTGCTATCGCAAAAAGAATAGAGGCTGGAAAGGATGTTATGCTTAATGCTTTATCTCAGAGTCCAATTACTGCTCAACAATTTTTTGAGTGGGATAAAAAACTCCAGAGCGATGAAATTTTGGTAAGAGAGATAATTGACATTGATACAAATTATACTGAAGACGAAGGAACCGGAACAAACAACAAAGAAAAAAAACCAAACTCAGAGTCAACAGATGAAAACTCTGGAGAAAACCAAGATGCATCTGAAGATGAGTTCAATCCAACGCTCGCAGCAATGGAAAGTGAGATAAAACCAAAAATTTTAAAAACAGTTAATATTCTTACAAAAGAATATAATAAATTAATTAAATATCAGGAAGAAAAAATTGAATGTGTGTTGAATTCTAAATTATTTTCTAAATCCAAAAAAAATAATTACCAAAAAATTGTAGAAAATATTCTTGATAATATTAAATCATTACAATTATCACCATCTGTTCTAGAAGAACTAGTACAAAAACATTATTTAGAAAACAAGAAAATAATTTCTCTCGAAGGAAATTTACTAAGACTTGCATTAGGAAGCAATATATCTAGAGATGAATTTATAAAGTTTTATGTAGGCAATGAAATAAATCCAAATTTAAAAGTATTTTTAGGAACGAATGAGGTTTGGAAAAAATTTTTACAGAAAAATAAAGATGAGTTCAATAATACCAGAGAAAGATTAGTAGAAATAAGTAAAAAACTTAGAATTTCAGTTACAGACTATAAAAAGTTAGTCAGTAGAATTCAAAAAGGTGAAAAAGAATCTAGAATAGCCAAAAAAGAAATGGTTGAGGCTAACCTTAGATTGGTAATTTCAATTGCAAAAAAATATACAAATAGAGGTTTGCAGTTTTTAGATTTAATTCAAGAAGGAAATATTGGTTTAATGAAAGCAGTTGATAAATTTGAATATAGAAGAGGATATAAATTTTCAACTTACGCAACTTGGTGGATAAGGCAAGCAATCACTAGATCAATTGCAGATCAAGCCAGAACTATAAGAATACCAGTTCACATGATTGAAACAATTAATAAAATAGTAAGAACTCAAAGATTAATCTTAAGTGAATTTGGCAGAGAAGCAACACCAGAAGAATTATCAAAAAAACTTAGAATGCCATTAGACAAAGTAAGAAAAGTTTTAAAAATCTCAAAAGAACCTGTTTCTTTAGAAAAACCCGTTGGAGATGAAGAGGATAGTAGTCTTGGAGATTTTATTGAAGATACAAAAGCATTGGCACCATTAGAGCAAGCTATTAAATCTAACTTAGGTGAAGCAACAACAAAAATTTTATCTACTTTAACGCCTAGAGAAGAAAGAGTTTTAAGAATGAGATTTGGTGTAGGAATGAATACTGATCACACTTTAGAAGAAGTTGGATTACAGTTTTCTGTCACAAGAGAAAGAATTCGACAAATTGAAGCTAAAGCTCTTAGAAAACTTAAACATCCTAGTAGATCTAAACAACTAAAAAGTTTCTTAGAAAGTTAAATATTTGGGCCGTTAGCTCAATAGTAGAGTACTGCATTGACATTGCAGGGGTAGTTGGA
>CAZABF010000082.1:0-3455 GCA_964483495.1 uncultured Candidatus Pelagibacter sp.
TTTGATTGTTTGTAGTATTTTTTTTACTTCCTTTTATCTGAGTTTTTTTTCCATCTTTAATAATTATTGCAGCCCATCCACCATTACCTGGATTTCCAATGCATGATCCATCGGTATAAATTTTAATCATTTAATTATAATAATTTTTAAAATTGTTAAATTTATTATGTACTTTAAGTTTTTGAATATATTCTCTTGGATTCTTTATTTTAATAACAGCATTTTTTGGCGTATTTAAATAATCATAAGTTCTTGTTAACAAATATCTAAGGGCGGCGCCTTTGCACAAAGTATTTAAAGATTTTTTTTCTTTATCAGAGAGCCTTCTTATTTTTGAATAACCTCTAATAAGATTTGTTGATTTTTTCTTATTAAATGTAAATTTATTATTTTTTTTATCAAAACATAATGCATTGATACAAATAGCAATTTCGTACATTAAAAAATCATTACATGCAAAATAGAAGTCTATATATCCATGAAATTTATTTTTTTTAAAAAAAATATTATCAATAAACAAATCAGCATGAATGATTCCATAAGGTAAATTTTTTGGCCATTTATTTTTTATTTGTAAGAAACTATTCTTCATTAAACTATTTAAATTTGGACTTATAATTTTAGATTTATTTCTAATTTTATTTAATAGTTTTGGCCATTCTTTTAAAGATAAAGAATTTTTTCTATAAAGTTTTATTTTTTTTGATGCTCTGTGAAGTTTGGCTATATTTTTGCCAATTTCGTAACAGTTTTTTGGGTTTAATTTTAACTTATCTTTTCCTTCAACAAAGGAAACAATAGAGCCAGTTTTATTTTTAATTTTTATCAAAAAACCTCCCTTTCTATTTCTTTGAGGTTTTGGACAATTAATTTTATATTTACTTAACTTATCCATTAAGTTCATAAAGAAAGGTAAATCTTTTTTTTGAACCCTTTTTTCAAAAAGTGTCAGTATGAATTTTTTGTTTTTTGTTTTTAAAAAATAATTAGTATTTTCAATTCCTTTTTTAATACCTTTAAAATGAATTATTTTTCCTAAATTATACTTTTTCTCAATTAATTGAATATCCTTTGCAAAAATTTTTGTATAAATTGCCATCTAGTTTAATTTTCCTGGAATTTTAAATATTATATTTTCTTTAACTATTTCTACTTCTTCTATTACTACTGTAAATTGTTTTTTTAAATTATTAACAAAATTATCAACCAATATTTCAGGTGCAGAGGCACCTGATGAAATTCCAATAGCGTTATGCTTTTCAATTTCATCTAAAGGCAGTGGACTATCTGAATGAATTAATCTTGAATTTGAGCATCCAGATTTTCTTGCAACTTCTACCAATCTTATAGAGTTAGAAGAATTTCTACTTCCAATTACAAAAAACATATCACATTTTTTTGCTATATTTTTAACAGCAGCTTGTCTATTTGTTGTTGCATAACAAATATCTTCTTTTTTTGGCTCTTTAATTTCTGGAAATTTTTTTTTAAGAGCTAATATTATTTCTTTTGTATCATCAACAGAAAGAGTTGTTTGGGTAGCAAAAGCTAATTTCTTTTGAGATTTATTTTGATAATTATTAACATCATTAATATTTTCTATTAGATCTATTTCTCCCTTAGGAATTTGACCCATGGTCCCAATAACTTCAGGATGGTTTTTATGACCAATTAACAACACATGTATTCCATTTTTATTTAAATTTTCTGTTTCTCTATGCACCTTTGATACAAGAGGGCACGTTGCGTCTACATATTCCATTTTAAAATTTTCTGCTTCAAGGGGAACTTTTTTTGGCACACCATGAGCAGAAAAAATAACAGGTCTAGATTTATCTTTAATTTCGTGAAGTTCTTCAACAAAAATTGCACCCATTTTTTTTAAACCGTCTACTACGTATTTATTGTGAACAATTTCGTGTCTCACATAAACTGGTGCTCCATATTTATCAATACTTTTTTTAACTATTTCTATAGCTCTTTCAACTCCAGCACAAAAACCACGAGGAGCAGCAAGTAAAATTTTAATTTCTTTGCTTTTCATTTTTTTGTCAAAGATATTCTAGCAATATTATTATGAATTAATTTTTTTTAATTCAGTTTTTACTTCTTCTAGATCTTTTTCAAAAATTGTATCTAGTTTATTTTTATCTACAGATGTAGAAATTATTTTTTTAACCGAATCTATTGCTATTTTTATTGAGGTATCTTTAATTTCTTTTATAGCAGCTTCTTTCATTTGATTAATTTTTGTTTCAGCTAATTTTTTTTTAATCTCTGCAGATTTATGAAATTTTTCATTTATTTCAATCACTAATTTTTCACTATCTTTTTTTGCTTGATCAGTTATTTTACTAGCCTCATTGTTTGCACTATCAAGTTTTGTTTGTGAGCTATCTAAAAGAGTCTTGGCTTCGTTTCTGAGTTTTTCACTTTCGTCAATTTCATTTTTTATATTTGAAATTAACTGATTTAAAATTTCGTTTATTTTTTGTGGGATTTTGAAATAAATCAACAATCCAATAAAAAGCACAAAGGATATAGCCACCCAAAATGTTGCATCTATAGCCATAAATTAATTTGTTTTCCTTGATACATCCTCAACTATTGCAGAAATACTACTATTATTAACTTCAACTCCTATTAACCGCTTAATTAAATCCGATGATGTTTCAACTGCAATTTTTCTAATTTTTTCTGGAGATTTATTTTTTAAATCTAGTATTTCTTTTTCTGCCTTATTTATTTCTTCATTAATTTCTTTTTCCAGGTTTTCTCTTTTTTTATCCACATCCTTTAATATTTTTTCTCTTGCTTTATTAAAGTAATTTTTTGCTTCATTTTTACTATTAAGTATTAATTTTTCATATTCTTTTAATTTCTTATCACTTTCTTCTCGCTGTTTTTCAGCTGCTTCAATATTTTCAAGAATTTGTACTTTTCTTACCTCAAGGTTTTCACTTATTTTTGGTAAAACTAATTTTGATAATAATAAAAACATTATTCCAAAAGTAATAATTAACCAAAATATTTGTGAAAACCAAAACTCAGGGTTAAGTTGTGGCATTCCTCCACTTTCAGCACTTTCTACGTAAGAAAATAATAGAAAGTAAATTAATAGTATTTGAGAAAATCTTAAAAACATTAATTAAAATGCAAATAAAATAATCAACGCAACAACTAAACCAAATAAACCAGTAGCTTCTGCTAAAGCAAAACCTAATAGTAAGTTTGGAAACTGTTTTTGAGCTGCTGATGGGTTTCTCATTGCTCCAGAAAGGTAATTACCAAATATAATACCTATCCCTACTCCAGCACCTGCTAACGCTATCGCTGCAAGTCCTGCTCCGATCATCTTTGCTGCTTCTAGTTCCATTATATCCTCCTATAAATTGTTAATGGTGTAAATTTAATGCATCATTTAAATAGATGCAGGTTAATATTGCAAAAACATA
>CAZABF010000083.1:0-3428 GCA_964483495.1 uncultured Candidatus Pelagibacter sp.
TAGACAAAAAGTAAGCAGTTGCTGCACCTATAATTCCACCGCCAACAATAACAACATCATCCATAAATAAAAAGTTAATTATTATAATAAATCTATAAAAAGTAATTATAGAATCATTTTAATATTCATATTGTATAATAAATATTATGCAGCGTCCTCTTTAAATTCATCCATACTTGGACATGAACAAAAAAGATTTTTATCACCATACACATTGTCAACTCTTGAAACTGGTGGCCAAAATTTATTAGATCTTAAAAATTTTGATGGGTATGCGGCTTCTTCTCTTGAATATTTATGTTTCCATTCATTTGAAGCTAACTCTAAATCTGTATGTGGTGCATTTTTTATAGGATTATCAATTTTATCAAATTTTCCATTCTTAATTTCTTCAATTTCTGATTTGATTTTTATTAATGTTTCACAAAATGTATCCATTTCTTTTAAGCTTTCGCTTTCTGTAGGTTCTATCATCATGGTTCCAGGAACAGGCCAAGACATTGTGGGAGCATGAAAACCAAAATCAATCAGCCTTTTTGCAATATCTTCTTCTGTTACTCCTGTTTCTTTTTTAATTGTTCTTATATCTATAATACATTCGTGTGCTACATTTCCTTTGCTTCCTTTGTATAATATTGGAAAATGATCTTTAAGTTTATTAGCAATATAATTTGCATTCAGTATTGCAATTTGTGTTGCTAATTTTAAACCTTCAGATCCCATCATTTTTATATACATCCAAGAAATAGGCAAAATACTAGAACTTCCCCATGGTGCAGCAGATATAGCTCCAATACCTGAGGCAGGTCCACAATCTTTAATAACTGTGTGTGATGGTAAATAGATTTCCAAGTGTCTTTTACAAGCAATTGGACCCATTCCTGGTCCTCCTCCACCGTGGGGAACGCAAAATGTTTTGTGTAAATTAATATGACAAACATCTGGACCAAAGTTTCCAGGTCTTGCTATTCCGACTAATGCATTTAAATTTGCACCATCCATATATACTTGACCACCATGTTCGTGAATTAATTTACAAATATCTGTTATTTTTTCTTCAAAAACTCCATGAGTGGAAGGATAAGTAATCATAAGAGCTCCTAAATTTTCTGAATGAAGTTCAGCTTTCTTTTTTAAGTCTTCAATATCAACATTTCCATTTTTGTCACAATTTACGACAACAATTTTCATTCCTGTCATTTGTGCGCTAGCTGGATTAGTTCCGTGTGCAGAGCTTGGAATTAAACAAATATTTCTATTTTTTTCTCCTCTTTCTAGATGATATTTTCTAATAACCATCAAGCCCGCATATTCGCCTTGAGCACCGGCGTTAGGTTGAAGTGAAACTCCTGAAAAACCGGTAATAGATCTTAACCAATTTTTTAAGTCTGTAAAAAGAGTTCTATAACCTTCCATTTGTTCAATTGGCACAAAAGGATGAGGTTCTGAAAATTCTCTCCAAGATAGAGGGATCATTTCAGCAACTGCATTTAATTTCATGGTACAAGATCCTAGGGCAATCATTGAACGATTAAGTGCAATATCTTTATCTGCAAGCCTTTTTAAATATCTAAGCATTTCAGTTTCTGAATGATAACTATTAAATACTGGGTGTTCTAAATATTTTGATGTTCTTAATAGATTTTTTGGTAAATTTGGTAAACTTTCAGTTGGGCTATCTTTAATAGATTCAGCACAATTGAATATTTTTAATAATTGATTAGCTCTATACACATTTTTCTTTTCGTCAAAAGAAACTGCAAGCATAGTTGAATTGACTTTTCTAATATTTACTTTTTTATCTAATGCGTTTTTAAATATTTTTTCTGTATTTTCTTTTGTTTTGATTGTAACTGTATCAAAAAAATTATCAGAATATATTTCATATCCAGATTTTTTTATCTTATCTGCAAAATTATTAGCTAACTGTGAAACTCTTTCAGAAATTTTTCTAATTCCTTTTGGACCATGATATATAGCATATGCAGCTGATACTATTGCCAACAAGGCTTGTGCAGTACAAATATTGCTTGTAGCCTTGTCTCTTCTAATATGCTGTTCTCTAGTCTGTAGAGCTAATCTGTAAGCTTTGTTTCCATTTCTATCGACTGAAACACCAATTATTCTTCCAGGCATTGATCTTTTGTACTCATCTTTTGTTGCAAAAAATGCTGCATGAGGTCCACCATAGCCCATGGGTATTCCAAATCTTTGTGAGCTTCCAACCGCGATATCTGCACCTAACTCTCCTGGAGTTTTAAGTTTTGCTAACGCTAAAAGATCACATGCTAAAATAGCTTTACCATTTTTTTTATGAATTTTGCTAATGCTTTCACTTGGATCCTTAATGTCACCAAGAGTTCCAGGATACTGTAAAATACCACATACTAAATCTTCTGATATTTTGTTTAATTCATTGTCATTACCAATTATTATTTTTAAACCCATAGGTTCTGCTCTAGTTTGAATTACACTTATTGTTTGAGGGTGACAGTCCTCTGATACAAAAACTGTTTTGTTATCTTTGCTATTTAATCTATAACTCAAGCTCATTGCTTCAGCAGCGGCTGTACCTTCGTCTAACAAAGAAGCATTGGCTATGTCCATTCCAGTAAAATCAATTATCATTTGTTGAAAATTTAAAAGCATCTCTAATCTTCCTTGAGCTACTTCAGACTGGTATGGTGTATAGGAAGTATACCAACCTGGATTTTCAAATATGTTTCTTACAACAACATTTGGAGTATAAGTTCCATAATAACCCATTCCAATAAAGTTTGAATAAATTTGGTTTTTCTTAGAAATAAGTCTCAACTTTCTTAATGCTTCATACTCAGAATTTGGCTCTCCAATACTAAGATCATCTTTTAGTAAAATATTTTTTGGAACAGTGTTGCTTATTAAATCATCCAGTGATTTATAGCCAATTTCATTTAATATTTTTTTTTCATCTTTTTTATTAAGACCTATGTGTCTTTTAATAAAATCTTTTTCAGAGTTATGCAGCATTAGCTTGATGTCTCCTTAGCAAATTTATCATATTGTTCTCTATTCATTAAACTATCCATTTCTGATCTGTCTTTGATCTTAAGCTTGAAAAGCCACGCTTCTTCTTCTGGATCTGAATTTATTTTAGAAGGATCAGCTACAACTGACTGGTTAATATCGGACACTTCTCCTGATACTGGAGTATAAATGTCACTTGCTGCTTTTGTAGACTCAATTACTCCTGCGGTTCCATCTTTTTCAACATTGGATCCTTTTTCAGGAAGTTCGGCAAAAACAATATCACCTAGCATCTCTGATGCATGCTTTGTAATTCCAATTGTAGCCACTTCTCCTTCTAATTTAATCCATTCGTGTTCTTTAGAAAATTTAACTTCAGACATTTATTTCTCCTTTAAAATGATTTTTTTTATAAAATGGCA
>CAZABF010000084.1:0-3413 GCA_964483495.1 uncultured Candidatus Pelagibacter sp.
AGCAAATTTAAGTTCATCTATAGTTTTACCAACACCAGAAAAAACAATTTTTTCTGGTTTTATTTTAGCTTTCAAAGCTCTTATGAGCTCACCTTTTGAAACTACATCAGCTCCTAATCCAAATTTATTAATTAAACTTAAGATTTTTAAATTAGAATTAGACTTTACTGAAAAACAAATTAAGGGATTTATAGTTTTAAAGTTTTTTTTAAAATTATTAATATTATTTTTTATTTTATCATATGAATAAACATATGAAGGAGTACCGAATCTTTTTGCTATCCTTTCAGCACTAACATTCTCTATATAGAAGTGCCCTTTTTTATATTTCATCAAATTATATTTTTCTGATTAATATATTTATGCTTACTTTCCTTGTATTCTGGGTCATCTTTTTTTCCGCATGAAACAGAAAAAGTTAAAAGAATAACAATTAACAGAATTTTTTTTATCATTTTGATTCTTTCTTATACTTTTTTATCATCTTCTTAACATTTTCAAAAGATGTACCGCCATATGATTTTTTTGATTTTATTGAATTTTTTAAATCAAATACTTTTAAAACATCTTCATTAAGCTTAGGTTCTATTTTTTTTAATTCTTTTAAAGTTAATTCATTTAATTTTATATTTTTAGACTCTGCATAATTTACAATTTTAGAGGTTATTTGATATGCCTTTCTAAATGGCAAACTATAATGTTTAACAATATAATCTGCTAAATCAGTTGATGTTGTATAACCAATACTAGCCAATTCATACATTCTTTTTTTATTTGGAGAAAAATTTTTTAATATTTCTATAAGTATTAAAATTGAGTTTTTTATTTGATCAAAAGAATTGAATACTAATTCTTTGTCATCTTGTAAGTCTTTAAAATAAGAAAGAGGCAGTCCTTTTAAAATAGTAAGCATTGAAAATAAGTTACCAAAACTATTTCCTGTTTTTCCTCTTAAATATTCTAATGGATCGGGATTTTTCTTTTGTGGCATTATAGAGGATCCAGTAACTACTTTATCATTAAGCTTGATTAATCTGAAAGCATCAGAATTCCATATGATAAATTCTTCCGCTAGCCTTGAAATATGTATAGAACAAACTGATACTGAATATAAAAAATCTAATACAAAATCTCTATCCGAAATGGTGTCAATTGAATTATTTGTTGGATTTTTAAATTTTAATTTTTTTGATGTATAGTTTCTGTCAATATTAAAACTTGTTCCTGCTAGCGCAGCAACACCCAAAGGATTTTCTGATAAATTTTCTAAATTATTTTGAAATCTTTTTTTGTCTCTTTTAAACATTTCGATGTAAGCTAACAAATAGTGAGCAAATGAAATAGGTTGTGCATTTTTTAAATGTGTAAAGCCTGGCATTACAGTTTCAACATTTTTTTCAGCGTTTTTTATAATAATTTTTTCTAAATTAATTAAATGATTAATAATCTCACTAGTTGAATTTCTTAACCAGAGTTTAAAATCAGTAATAACTTGGTCGTTCCTTGATCTTCCTGTATGAATATATCCAGCGTCTTCTCCGATAATTTCAAATAATCTGTTTTCAATATTCATGTGAATATCTTCAAGATTAGAACTAAAGTTAAATTTTTTTTTTACAATTTCATTTCTTATTCTATTTAATCCCCAAGCTATTTTATTTTTAATTTTAAATGATATAATTTTTTGTTTAAATAGCATTTCAACATGGGCAATTGATGCTTGAATATCTTCTTTAAATAATCTTTTATCTATATCAATTGAACTACCAATTTTTTTGAAAATTGATGATGTATCTTTCTTTATTCTTGTATTCCAAATAGCTTTATTGTTTTTATTTTTTACCATGTTATGTAATTATACCCTTTAGAATGAAATTATTAACATTAAAATTTATTTTAATTTTTATATATCTAATATCATCAAGTTCATCTTATGCAATACAACAGCCAAATTTAAAGAATCTAGTTATACATAAAGATCCAAAAAAACTAGAAAAAATAAATTTTATAAATATTAATAATGAAAAAATTAATCTAAACAAGTTTGAAAATTCACTTATTATTATAAATTTTTGGGCAACTTGGTGTGTTCCATGTATAGAAGAAATGCCATCTTTAAATAGGTTGCAAGCAAACACAGTTTTTAATAATTTACAAATAATACCCATTAATGTTGGAAGAGATAATGTTGAAAAATCAAAGGATTTTTATAAAAAATTAGAAATAGATAATTTAGAAATGTATTTTGATAAAGATGTAGAATTAGCAAATAAGTTTTTATTAAGAGGATTGCCAACTACAGTGTTCATAAATAAGAAAGGTGAAGAGTTTGCTAGAGTAATAGGATTTATTAATTTTGACGATAAAACAATTATAAAATGGCTACAAAAATATGACTAAAAGTTTTTTTGCTTATGAAATTTAGTTTAGATACAAGAATTATAAAACCAGAAAATAATAATATTAAAAATGCTGTAATTTTACTTCACGGTTATGGAGGAGATGGCGAAGATATAAGTGCTGTAACATTAAATTGGAAAAGATTTTTACCTGAAACAATATTCTTATGTCCTGATGGTATTGAAAAATGTCCAATTAATCCAAGTGGTTTTCAATGGTTTGGCTTAGACAAAGATGATCCAGTTTATATTCTTGAAGAATCAATTAAAGCAGAGAAAAAATTAAATTTTTTTATTAATGAAATTAAATCAGAATATAATTTAAATAATTCTAAAATTTGTATCTCAGGCTTTAGCCAAGGATGCATGATGTCTGTAAACTTAGGTTTAACAGCAGAAGAAAATTTTAATTGTATTGTAGGATTTTCAGGAAAAATAATTGATAAGGAAAATATTTCTAAAAGAATAAAATCTAAAACAAAAATGCTTTTGATTCATGGTGATCAAGATGATGTTGTGCCACCAAATCGTTTACTTGAAGCAAAAGATTTTCTAATGAGACATAAAGTAAATATTGAAACAAAAATGATCAAAAATTGTGGCCATCATATTCCAATTGAAGCCTCTAGTATTGCATTAAATTATATAAAAAAAAACTTATATATTTAATTATTTTTTAATAAATTTTTTGCATTATTGATTAATAAAATTAATTAAGCTAATCTTATCTAATGAACAACTCTTTTGATACCAGCATATCTTTAGAAAGATGTCCCGCACTAGTTTTGAATGCGGACTATAGACCTTTAAGCTACTATCCACTTTCTTTATGGAGTTGGCAGGACTCTATAAAATCTGTTTTTTTAGATAGAGTATCGATAGTAAATTATTATGATAGGATAATTAGAAGTCCTTCATTTAGTATGAAACTACCAAGTGTAATTGCTTTAAAAAGTTACATTAGACCACAAACAAATCCAAATTTTACAAGGTTCAACGTTTTTTTAAGAGATA